>PFGS01000015.1 GCA_002783525.1 Ignavibacteriales bacterium CG12_big_fil_rev_8_21_14_0_65_30_8
TGCAGATAGTGTTGCCAAATATGGTGGAATTGGAGTTTTACTAAGATCTATTACCACTAAATATGATAACAATCCACATACAGGTGTTGTGTTTTATGCCGATAAAGTTGAAAGAGTTCCTGCAGTTGCCGTTGGTTATTTAGATTCAGATTTTTTAAGGCAGGCATTAATTGAAGATCCCGAATTAGAAGTTAATTTTAAATTAAATAGTAAATGGTTTCCGGATGCACAATCTTACAATGTAATTGGAGAAATAACCGGAACAAAATACCCCGATGAAATTATTACAGTTGGTGGTCATATTGACAGCTGGGATCTGGGTGTTGGTGCAAACGACGACGCAACCGGTTGTATACAATCAATGGAAGTTCTGGATTTGTTTAAAAGACTAAATATCGCACCACAAAGAACAATTAGATGTGTGCTTTTTATTAATGAAGAAAATGGTTCCAGAGGTGCTAATGCTTATGCTCAGTTTGCAGATTCTTCATTACAAAAAACAATTGCAGCAATGGAAGCTGATGCAGGTAGTGGAAGTCCAAGAGATTTTAGTGTTGATTCTGATTCTTTAACAATTAATAAAATAAAATCATGGATACCTGTGTTAAGCGAAACAGGCATTTTAAGAGTAAGAAAAGGAGGTAGTGGAGCAGATGTAGGTGGAATAAAATCTGCAATAGCTAGAATTGGATACGGACCCGATGGACAAAGATATTTTGATTATCACCACTCAGATAACGATCAATTCAGTATAATTCATCCAAGAGAATTTGAACTTGGTTCAGCTGCTATGGCAACACTTATTTACATGATCGACCAGGAAGGTTTGTAAGAATTTTTTTTATCATATCTTACTCCGGCAAAGTCGGGGTAAGATATCTTATCTTTCAGAATTCAAATTATTCAGAATTGATTCAACAGCTTTTTTACCACTAACAACAGCTCCTTCAAGAGTTGCAGGTAAACCCGTGTAAGTCCAATCCCCTGCTAAAAATAAATTATTGATTTTTGTTTTTGTTTTTGGTCTGTTATTTAGATTTTTATTACTTGGTATAAAAGTAGCATCCTTTTCTTTAATTATTTTATAATCAATTATATCTTCTTTTTTTATCTTGATATATTTCTCTAATTCAATTAAACACATTTCAAAAATCTCATCATTTTTTGTTGCTTTAATATAATTAGCATCGCTAATTACTAAAGTAATGTGGTCATCGTGGTTAAATATCCAATGAACTGATGAATTTATTAAGCCATAAAATTTATTCTGAAGTTTGTTCTCTTTTAACCAGATATGTACTGATACAATACAAGAATAATCAAAACTTACATTCTTTATTTCATCTCCACTATAAAATTTTGAAAGAGCAGTTAGTGGAACCGTAGAGATTACAAAATCAAAGTCATTAATAATTCTTTTGTTTGTAACAATTTTTGTAATAACAGCTTTTTTTGTCTTAAGTTCTAAAACATTTTCTGAAAGTGATATTTTACTCCCCATTTTTAGAATAAATTCTTTAGCGGGATGACAATAAGTTTCTGATAATCCATATTTGGGTAAAATTATTGTGGAAGAGAAATTACTATCTAAGAACATCTTTTTTAAAACAACTTTAAATATTTCTGCTGATGCTTTATTAGTACTGGAATTTAAAGTGCCAACACAGACAATTTCCCAAAATGATTGCTTCAAATTTTCACTTTGATTTTCACGATTCAACCATTCATCAACAGTTAAATTTTTAAGATAATCTGTTCCTGAAAAAGCAAGTTTAATAAAAAAGAAAATAAGTGATATTTTTTCACTAAAATTTAAAAAACTATAGTTGAGTAAACCCATTATTAAATTTAGTGGATGAAATAATTTTGTTGCTTCTAAATAATGAAATTCGGAATTGTTGTTTATAAAAGTTATAAAGAGTTGTTTTTGATATGTTAAATTATTTTGTGCACTTATTAGCCTGAAAAATTTTAATGTTTCTTCATAACAACCCATTAAAATATGCTGGCCATTATCTATAACAGAATTATGCTTCCTATCTTTAAAAGAATAAGCTCTACCACCCAACTTATTTTTAGATTCAATTAATTCTGTTTTAACCCCATATTTTGTAAGATAAGTTGCTGAGGTAAGTCCGGCAATTCCCCCTCCGATGACAATACACTTTTTCATGTGTATACTAAGCTATATTTTGCCCAAGCTCCTATAGAAATACCAAGTTTTTCAAAAAATAAGACTGAAATATTTTTTTCGAACACATTATAATCTTCAGCAACTATTTTATCTAACGTTCTTGCATAAATACGTTGCATTGCTCTTGCTGCAAATAATGAAGGTTTATCATCTAATTGAATAATTTGATTGGCTTTATCAAAATAAAATTGAGCTCTTTTTGTTTCATATTCCATTAACTCTTTGAAATTAGAATTATATGTTTTTTCCATCAATGCTTTTTCTGAATAATCAAATTTGGCCAGGTCTTCCTGAGGTAAATATATTCTGCCATCATTAGCATCTTTATTAATATCTCTTAGAATATTTGTCAACTGAAAAGCAATCCCTAAATTAATAGCATATTCTTTTGTTGATTTATGTTTGTAGCCAAAAATTTCTATACACATTAATCCAACAGTGGAAGCAACTCTATAACAATAAAGAGAAAGATCATCAAAAGTCAGATATCTGTTTTTTTGTAGATCCATTTCCATTCCCCTGATAAGTTCAAAGAATGGATCCAATGGAATATTAAATTTTGAAATAGTTGTTCCGAGTTTATTAAGCAAGGAATATTCTGAGTGCCCACTAAAAGCTTTTTCAAATTCAATTCTCCATTTTCTCAGCTTTTCATATTTAACATCCAGAGAAGCACTAACATTATCTACAATGTCATCTGTCTCTCTGCAAAAGGCATAAACAGTATTCATTGCATCTCTTTTTTCAGGAGGCAGTAACTTAAATGCATAATAAAAACTGCTGTTACTTTTCTTTGCTATTTGTTTTGCTGTGTTTATCATCTAGTAAATATTGATTTACCCAATAAAATTAAGAAATCTAATTTTGATAAAATAGGTCTATTGTTAAATATTTTATAATCGGATCTTTTTACTTTTCTTAATATTTCCTCTCCACCAAGTATTGTCAAGGCTATTTCATATTTTAATCTGCCTTTTAGAAAAGTAAGCAGTTTTCTTCCTTCAATAAACATATCTTCAATTCTTGATATGTTAAACTTCAGCATATGTTTTAAGTTAATATTATTTTCTTTTAATCGAAAGATATTTTCATCAACATTAAATTTTTTCATTTCGTCTTGAGGTAAATAAATTCTTCCTTTTTTGTAGTCTATCTCAATATC
>PFGS01000275.1:0-1530 GCA_002783525.1 Ignavibacteriales bacterium CG12_big_fil_rev_8_21_14_0_65_30_8
TTCTACAAAACCTGTTTCACCAGCTGCCGTAATTAAATCATTAATTTTTATAAGCCTGAAAATAATAAGCATTATTCCCGAAGCAAAATTTGAAAGAGAACCCTGTAAAGCAAAACCAACAGCAAGACCTGCTGCACCGATTATTGCTACAAGAGAAGTTGTTTGAAAATTTAAAGTGTTTAAAGCTGCTAACACAACAATAACCTGCAGTAATATATTAGAAATACTTGTAATAAATTTTGAAAGAGTGGGGTTAAAGTTTTTATCCAGCAAAACCCTTTTTAATAATTTTGATATCGTTTTTGCAAGCTAAAACCCAACTATAATTATTACAATGGCGCCGATTATTTTTAAACCGTAATCCATTGCAAAGTTTCTGATAAAATCAAAAGCTGTTTCCATAATCTTCTCTTTTTTGTTTTATATTATTTTAATTGTGTAAAGTATATAATAACACAAAGGGCAATAATTAGTATTGCCCATAAACTCATTGCATATTTACTGGTTCTTTTTGCTTTTTCCACTTCCCACCAGGTTCTAGGTCTAATACCCTGAAATACAAATGTCATAACACCAGCAAAATTAACACAGATTAAATTTGTAGCTAAAAGTAAAAAGGCTCCATATGCCTGCAAATAATTACCTGAACCAAGCAGCAAACCGACAGCCACTAATGGGGGCAGTAAAGCTACTGCAACCATAACACCTATTAAAGCAGTTGAAACTCCGCTTGATAGAGCAAGTACACCTGCAGTACCAGCTGCCAACGCCAAAATTATATCAGAAAATGAAACATATGTTCTTGTTGAGATTTCATTATTATTTAAATCAACACCCCAAATGTAGCCAATTGCCATTGACAGTATTAGAGCAATAACAAAACCGGATAAATTGGTCTTAAGTGCACTCTTGCCAAACTCAAAATCACCCAAAGCTGTGGCAAAAGACAAACCTACATTTGGACCTAGCAGCGGAGCAATTACCATAGCACCTATTACAACTGCCACATTGTCTCTTGTCAACCCAATTGCAGCAACAATTGTAGAAAGAATGACCATTGCTATAAAGACTCGATTAAATTTTATGTTATCAGAAATTTCAGTATATAGCTCTTCTCGACTCATCCTGAAAGCAGTTTTTTCTCTCTCTTTATTGTTCTCTTTTTCATTTGCAACATGTTCTTTTTTCTCTTCTTTATTTTCAAGGCGGGGGATGGTTGCTTCTACGGAAAGCAACATAACTCTAAAGTCTTTTACATAACTAAAATTTTTATCAAGTTCGTCCATTATTTTTTCAGTACTTTCTGCTTGAATTAGAACATGAAACAAAGAACCTGTCTTAATTTTATTCTCCTGCCAAAAAACGATTGATTCATCATTTTTTAACTCTAATAGACGAAGTCTTTCAGAGTTAGGAATAGTAATTTCTAATAGTCTTAATGCCAAATTAATACCATAATTAAATGAGACAATTTTAATATCAAATTAATAAAAAAATTAACTATAATGGCTAGAATTAAATAATTTATTC
>PFGS01000275.1:1599-3349 GCA_002783525.1 Ignavibacteriales bacterium CG12_big_fil_rev_8_21_14_0_65_30_8
GTCAAAAAGAAAAAAGAAATCCTTTAATATTTTTAAAACCTACAAAGCAAAAACTCTTTTCTATTTTTCTTTTTTAATTACAGTTGTTTTTGCTGCCGGTTTCTTTTTTACTATTTTTGAATTCCAAAAAAACAAGATTGAAACAACAGCAAATACAATTGATCATTTCGCAAATTATTTAAGGGATGATTTTGCAGTTGGTTTGTCTAAAAAAGATACCTCAGCATTAACTAATTCAATTTATCAAATCATTAAATTTTCTGACTTAGAATATGCAGTCTCTATTAATTATAAAGGACAAATATTTCACTATTATAATTTAGAAAAAGCAGAAAGCAATATTTATTTAGTAACATCAAAAAATAATAAAATTGATCTGTCAGAAAATATTTTTAAAAAAGTTCTTCAAATTGAAAACGATGAAAAAAATATTGCAGAACTTTATGTTGGTTTTTCAATTGTAAAATTAAAGGAAGAAATAAAGGGAGAGATCTTTTTTATACTGCCATATTTTGGTGGGGGCTGGCTGTTTTGCCTTTTGATAGTTTTTTTAATTATCAACAAAACATTTAAGCCATTTAAAAAAGTAATTGAAACAACAAGAGAAATGATGGATGGAGACTATACAAAAAGAATAGATATAAAGGATAAAACAGAACTTGGCCGTTTAGGTAAAGCAATAAATTATTTAATTGAAAATCTAGAGCAAGGGCAAAGCCAAATTTCGAAAATGGATGCAAAGTTAAAAGGTGCATTCAAAGAAAAAATAGGAGAGCTTAATTTAGAAATAAATCAAAGAAGAATTGCCGAAAAATCTGTAAGAATAAGCGAAAAACAATTCAGACTATTATTTGATATAGCGCCTATCGGTATGGCCAAAATCTCTATTGAAGGGCAGATATCACAAATAAATAATTCATTTTGTGAAACACTTGGATATAATGATATTGATTTAATTGATAATGACATAACCAAATTTATTGTTGAAGAAGATCTAAAAATATTTAAAAATCTACAGAGGAGTTTAATAGAAAAAGCTACCCCTAAAGAAACCATTGAAATTTGTTTTAAGAAAAGAGACGGAAAAATAATAAATACATTGTTAAAATCTGCTTTGGTAGAAGATGAAAAAGGTGTACCTGTTAATTTTATTATTCAGGTTATTGATATTACACAACAGAAAGAAACAGAAAAGAATTTAATAGTAGCCAGAGAAAAAGCAGAAGAATCAGACAGATTAAAAACAGCATTCCTTGCACAAATGTCGCACGAAATAAGAACACCTTTAAATGTAATTTTAAATACAACCGTAATATTAGAAGATGATATTGATCCGGAATTATTAGATGCAGTAAATCACGCCGGTAAAAGACTACAGCGTACAATTGATTTGATACTTAATATGTCTGCAATTCAATCCGGTAGTTATGACCCTGAATTTGAAACTATTGATTTAGATAAAGAATTAAAAATAATGGTAAATGAATTTAAAGGTATTTGCAAAGAAAAGAATTTAGAAATAGAATATCTTAAAGAAACAGATAATGCAAACATAGTTGGTGATAATTATACAGTAATGCAAATATTTCAAAACCTAATTGGCAATGCTGTAAAATATACACCAAAAGGAACAGTTAAGGTAATATTAAAGAATGGCCAAACTGATTTAATTTCTGTTGAAGTAAAAGATACAGGAATTGGAATTTCTGATGAATATTTGGAAAATATTTTTCAACCATTTTCACAAGAA
>PFGS01000234.1:0-2776 GCA_002783525.1 Ignavibacteriales bacterium CG12_big_fil_rev_8_21_14_0_65_30_8
TATCAGGAAGTAAGAAAATTGTATATACAAAAGGAAGAAAAGATGAATTTAATGAAGAGTTCTACTCTTCTATTAAATCTGATTTTGAAGATACACCTCTGCTTATATTAATAAATAAAGGTTCAGCCAGCGCAAGCGAAATTGTTGCTGGTGCTATTCAAGATTGGGACAGAGGACTTATTGTTGGTACAACTTCATTTGGTAAGGGTTTGGTACAAAGACAATATACATTGTCAGATGGTTCAGCCTTGAGGCTAACAATTGCAAAATATTACACTCCTTCAGGAAGATTGATACAAAGGGACTATAAAAAACTAAAAAATAAAGAAGAGTACTATCTTGATGCTGGAGACACTTCTTTAGTTGATGGGGATAATCTAAATCATTTAGCTGATAAAGATTCAAGTGGGAAATATTATAAAACAAATGGTGGAAGAAAAGTCTATGCCGGTGGCGGTATAACTCCGGATTATATTATACACAATGTAAAAATAACAAAATACACAACAGATCTTTTAAGAAATAATGTATTCTATAAATTTGTTTTAAGGTACTTGAAAACAAATAAGAATTCTATTGTAGACAAATATGGAAATGATCTAAATAAATTTAATGATGGTTTTGAGATATCAAATACAACTATGAATAGTTTTTTAGAGTTTGCAAAAAGCTTAGATGTAAAGTTCATCTCAGACGATTATTCAAGAGATAAAAACTATATTAAAGCAAGATTGAAAGCACAAATAGCAAGAAATTTTTGGAAAAATGAAGGTTGGTATACTGTTTTAATCAGTCAAGACAAACAGGTCCAAATATCTTTAACTCTTTTTAAAGAAGCCAGTAATTTAGCAAATCTAAATAAGTAAAAAATTGAGCAATATATTAGAATTAAAAAAGAAATTATCTGAGGAAGTCATTTTCCCTTACCAGGGAATGATTCCCAAACTACACCCATCTGTTTTTATGGCTCCCGGCAGTAAAATTATTGGAGATGTAGAAATTGGAGAAGCTAGTAGTGTTTGGTTTAATTCAGTTGTAAGAGGAGATGTACATTATATTAAAATTGGTACATATACCAACATTCAAGATTGCTCAATGCTGCATGTAACAAATAATAAATTTCCACTCATACTAGGTAATAATATTACAGTTGGACATTCAGTAACTCTGCATGGTTGTACTATATCTGATGAATGTTTAATAGGGATGGGTGCTATTGTTTTAGATGGAGCAAAAGTAAATAAACATTGCATAGTAGCAGCAGGAGCTGTTGTATTACAAGGATTTGAAGTACCTGAAGGTAAAGTTATAGCTGGAATTCCGGGGAAAATCATTAGAGATGTTACTGAAGCTGAAATTTTAGAAATGGAAATATCAGCTAAAAGATACTTTGATTACGCTGAAAAAACATTAAATTCTTTAGCATGATATATTGCTCGGACTTGACATTTTGCAAAAATAAACATTTCTTATAGTAACAGGATTTATTTTTGATAAAAAATGTACATATCTATTCAATCTCAGGGTTTAAGGTTGATAAAATCAAAATCCATAATTTGTTATCTTTTTTAATAAAACAATTAAAAATTTCTATTAATTCATTAGAGATCAATTTTATTAATAGTAAAGAAATTAAAAGATTGAATAAAAAACATTTGAGTCACGATTATTCAACTGATATTTTAACTTTTGGGTATTCAGATATAAAAAGAGAAATTGATGGAGAAATTTTCATCTCGATTGATGATGTTAAAGAAAATTCAAAAATATTTAATGTAAGTTTGCAAAACGAGTTATTTAGACTTGTAATTCACGGCGTTCTTCATCTTATAGGATTTGATGATATAAAAGAAGCTGATAGAAAAGAAATGAAAAGTATTGAAAATTTATTGTTAAATAATTTCTGTAAATTGTAATGTAAATTAATTAAAGGTAGATATGATAAGTGAAATTGTTGATGCTCTTGTAAAAGTAAGAGAAAAAATTAATGAAGAAAACATAAAATATGAAAAAATTGAGGAGCTTAAATTAGCAAAACATTATAACAAGAATATAATAGCTGCGGCATATAGTTGGATATATGAAAAAAATCAAAGAGAAAAGGAATTAGAAAACTCAATTCCTAATGAACAAAGAAAAGGTATTCGAATCTATTCTAAAGAAGAGATAAACAAAATTGGCATAAAAAATTATGATTATCTGCTTCGCTTCTATAATATAGGTTTACTTACACATCTGGAATTTGATTATATATTAGACGAGCTAAAAATATTGCCTATTGAAAGTATAGACATTTACCAAATAAATGTATTACTCTTGTCTTTATATTTGGATTTAGAAAATCTGACATTACCTGGAAGCAGACTAATGCTTCATTCATCTGATAAAATAAACTAGAAAAATTAAAATGAGTACAAATCTTGTAATAGTAGAGTCACCGGCAAAAGCAAAAACTATAAATAAATACTTAGGTAGAAACTATAAAGTTGAGGCTACTATTGGTCACATTAGAAATTTACCCAAGACAAAACTTGGAGTTGACATTGAAGACAATTTTAAACCTACCTATCTAAACATAAGAGGTAAAGGAGATCTAATTAAAAAGATCAAATCTTTAGTCTCTAAAAGTAAAAATATTTTCATAGCAACTGACCCTGATAGAGAAGGCGAAGCTATTGCTCAAGATATTGCGGATGTAATAAAGTTAAAAGAAGGTTCAAAATTATATCGCGTTCTTTTTAATGAAATAACAAAGGCAGCCATCAAAAAAGCTATG
>PFGS01000234.1:2805-3350 GCA_002783525.1 Ignavibacteriales bacterium CG12_big_fil_rev_8_21_14_0_65_30_8
GGTTGAATCTCAAAGAGCACGGAGAGTAATGGACAGAATAATCGGTTATAAAATTAGTCCGTTCCTTTGGAAAGCAGTAATAGAACTTTCAGGAAGTGGTGCGGTTTCAGCCGGAAGAGTACAATCAGTAGCTTTAAAAATAATTTGCGATAGGGAAGAAGCAATTGGAAATTTTATTCAAACTGAATATTGGAGTATTTGGGCAATATTCAAAACTGATAAAGGAGAAGAATTTAAAGCGAAATTATTTAGTATTGATGGAAAAGATATAAAAATTAAACCAAAACCTGTAATGACGGATAAAGATTGGGAAGAATTTTTAATTAAAAACATTTCAATATCTGATAATGTAGCTACAGAAAAAATATATAAAGCAATTTCTGATAAAACAGATTTTATAATTTCTGCAATTAATAAAAGAAATACTAAACGTAATCCGTTACCGCCTTTCATTACAAGTTCTTTACAAGCTGAAGCATCAAGAAGATTGGGTATGCGCCCAAGACAAACAATGATGATAGCTCAAAGACTCTATGAAGGTATTG
>PFGS01000165.1:0-3142 GCA_002783525.1 Ignavibacteriales bacterium CG12_big_fil_rev_8_21_14_0_65_30_8
CACGATGAAGAAAGGATGTTGTATAAAATTAAACAAGACGGTAACAGCAGCGGTACGTATGACACCAAAATTCTGACTACAGGAATTGACAGAATAAAATTAGCATCAACATTTTTTTATCTGATACCAGGTACAAAAATGCTTTGGATGTTTGGGGAATTAGGATATGATATTTCTATCGATCAGGGTGGAAGAACAAGTGAAAAACCAATTCTTTGGAATTACTGGACAAATAATGACAGACAAAAATTATATAAAACTATTGCAGCTATAATTAAATTAAAAACGAATTATGAAGCATTTAGTCCATCCAGTTATTCTCTTGCTGTTGATAATATATATTCAGTAAAGAAAATTTATTTGAACGGAGATTCAATGAATGTATCTGTTTTTGGAAATTTTAATGTTATCAATCTAAGTTCAACTGCTAATTTTCAACATGCAGGAATGTGGTATGATTATTTTTCAGGTGATAGTTTAAATGTTGTAAGCACTGATATTTCACTTAACTTTGCACCGGGTGAATATCATATTTACACAGATGTAAAATTGCCTATTCCTGATCTAATTATTACAGACGTAAAATCAAATGATAATTCCATTATAACAGATTATAAATTGTTACAGAATTATCCCAATCCATTTAATCCATCTACTGTTATCAGCTATCAGCTGTCAGCTGTCAGCAATGTAACTTTGAAGATCTTTGATGTATTAGGAAGAGAAGTAACTACATTAGTAAACAAAGAACAATCCGCTGGTAATTATTCTGTCACTTTTAATGCTTCTCGTCTTTCAAGCGGAATTTATTTTTATAGACTTATTGCAGGTGATTATATTCAAACAAAAAAAATGATACTGATGAAATAATTTACCAAAAATATATTTTGAAATTTTAATCTAAAGCCCAATCCACATGTTAAAAGATTGGGCTTTTATTTTAAATTAATTATATGGAACAATGCTTAATAAAATATTAAATTATATTTAAAAAAATACTAATCATTTTTTATAATAAATGTTAAAAAACAAATCATATATCTTCTTTGTATTCTTTCTTACTTCAGTAATAATAAATCCTATTGCCGCTCAAACCAATCAATTAAAATTTACACATCTCTTTAGTGAACACGGACTATCACAAAATACTGTTCACAGTATTTTACAAGACAGAAGAGGTTTTATGTGGTTTGCTACAGAAGATGGACTTGACAGATACGATGGTTATAATTTCAAAGTTTATAAAAACATTCCCCAGGATTCCAGCTCAATATCTGATAATTTTATTTGGACTATTTATGAAGATAGAGATGGAGTACTTTGGGTAGGTACAAATAGCGGTGGTCTTTGTAAATATGATGAATCTATGGATTCTTTTATTTCATTTAGAAATGATCCTGCAGATTCAAACAGTTTAATCTTTAATAATGTAAGAACAATTGTAGAAGACAGTTTTGGTAATTTATGGATCGGGACTGAAGAAGGGCTGGATAGATTTAACAAAAAGGAAGGAGTATTTACTCACTATAGGAATGATACGAATGATAAATATAGTCTTAGCAATAATGTTGTCCTCTCACTTTGTGAAGATAAAGATAGAAACCTTTGGATTGGAAGTGACGGTGGTTTAGATAAATATGACAGAGAAAATAATAGGTTTATAAATTATTCAAGAATTAATAAAAATTTTTACAATAATATAATATTATCAATCTATCAGGATAAAAATCAAAATTTGTGGATAGGTACTGTTAACAGTTTAATTAAGTTAAACCTATCTTCAAATAAAATTAAAAAATTTATAATGGATCCGTTAGAAAATAAGAACGGAAACAAAAACAGAGTTAATGCTATAATTGAAGATAACCAGCATTTAATTTGGGCAGGCACTGGTGATGGCCTTTACAGATATAATGTCAAAAATAATTCGTTTATAAAAACAATACCCGATATCTCCAATACAGATATTTTACTTAATAACAATATTCTTTCATTATTTAAAGATAACTCTGGACTAATCTGGATTGGTACAGCAGAAGATGGATTAGTAAAATTAGTTAGAGAGGTGTTGCAGATTAAACACTATAAAAACGATCCATCAGATAAAATGAGTCTTAGTCATAATACTGTGCGCTCAATTTATCAAGATAAAAATGGAACTCTATGGGTTGGTACTTTAGGTGGTGGATTGAATAGATTAAAAAAAGACGGTAAACATTTTTTTGTTTATAAAAATAATATTCAAAATAAATTCAGTATAAATGATAACTCAATATCTGCAATATATAAAGATAAACTAGGCTATCTTTGGATCGGTACTTGGAGTGGAGGTCTTAACAAAAGTCTTAAGCCAATTAAATCAAATCAATTAGACCAAATAAAATTTATAAATTTTAAAAATTCTAATTCACCAGCCAACAGAGGTGGTTCTAATATTATTCAGGCTATTTATGAAGATACAGACGGACAATTATGGATAGGAACAGGTATTGGTTTAGATGTTTATGATAGAAAGAATAATAAATTTATCAAATTCATATATGATGCTAATAATCCGAATAGTCTTAGCAATAACATGATACAATCTTGTATAATCGAAGATGATTTTGGTAATCTTTGGATAGGAACTTGGAACGGATTGAACAAATTATCAAATAAATATAGAAAAGATGTTCTGAAAAATACTAATGATATAAAATTTGAATCTTTTACAGCAGATCCTCAAAATAAACTAAGTTTAAGTGATGACAGGGTTATTTCTACATTTAAAGATAAAAACGGGAACCTTTGGTTTGGCACATATGGAGGTGGTATAAATAAAATTTCCTTTAATCAACAGAATCTAAAAAAACCTCAATTTATAAATTATAATATCAAAGATGGGTTGACCAGTAACATAATCTATTGTGTACAGGGAGACGATAATGGTAAGATTTGGATGAGTTCTGATAATGGTTTGTCAATGTTAAATCCAAATGACAATTCCGTTAGAAATTATGATACAAATGACGGTTTGGAAGGTAATCAATTTTTTTGGGGTGCAAGTTTTAAAGGAATTAACGGTAAATTATTTTTTGGTGGAACAAAAGGATTTTATGTACTTAATCCAGATAAAGTAAATTCCAATGAACATATTCCTAAC
>PFGS01000165.1:3161-3303 GCA_002783525.1 Ignavibacteriales bacterium CG12_big_fil_rev_8_21_14_0_65_30_8
AAATTTTTAACAAACCAATAAAAATAAATGGTGAAGATTCCCCACTTACACAATCAATAATTACTTCAGATGAAATTAAACTTAGTTCTACACAGAATGTATTCTCTTTGGAATTTGCTTCACTTGATTTTGTCTCATCCCA
>PFGS01000046.1 GCA_002783525.1 Ignavibacteriales bacterium CG12_big_fil_rev_8_21_14_0_65_30_8
TGGAGCTTCAACAGAAATGGAGAATATTGAAATTGTAAAACTAATCTTAAATTATCTTAAAAAACCTGAGTCTTTGATAGAATATGTTAAAGATAGATTGGGACACGACAGAAGATATGCTATTGATTCTTCAAAAATAAACAATACTTTAGGCTGGGAACCAAAAAATTCTTTTGAAGATGCTATAATAAAAACAATAGATTGGTATATTAGTAATAAAGATTGGTGGAATAGAATAATTACTGGTGAATATATGGATTACTACCAAAAACAGTACAAAAATTAAAGGATATTATGATGAAAAGGATCCTTACCCTTTTAACTTTAATATTAATATTTAGCTCTATAAATGCACAAACAACTGATGATTTAAAAAACAATTCACTTTTAAGTGCAAGTATTATTTCTGTTACAATTGGTGGGGATTTTGTAGTTACCGGTTCATTCTCTTCAACATTTACAGAAAGATTAGACCAATTTATTACCAGAATTTATAACGAAACTTATTCAAAAGCCCTGCAAAGTTTAAGAGATACAAAATTAATTGAACAATTAAATGAAGAATTTAAGTCTATTTCATTGCGTGGAATTATCTTAAGAAGAGCTGGTGGAAAAACTCTGAATATTGATCTTTTAAAATTTAGACTAAATGGTGACTTCAAAAATAATCCTTATCTGAAAAATGATGATGTAATAATTTTCCCTCCATCAAATGAAGACAAAAATTTCTTTACTATTAACGGTGCAGTTAATAAGCCCGGTAAATTTTATTTTGTTGAAGGCGATAAACTTTCTGATGCTATTGAACTAGCTCAGGGAATTAATAAAGCTTACGATAAAATTACGGGTGTTGAGATAAGCAGGCTTTCATACGACGGAAATAAAATTAATTTAATAAAAACAAATATTGAAGAAAACTTACCTTTGCAAAGAGGAGATCAGATAAGAGTTTTAGCAGAAGAAACTCAGCGATTAGATTTTCATGTGGTTGTTGTTGGTGAAGTTAATATGCCAGGTTATATATCTATAACAAAAAATAACACAACTCTTTATGATGTAATAAAAAGAGCAGGTGGAATAAAAGGAACAGCTTTTTTAAGTCACTCAAAATTATTAAGTGGTAATGTTGCTAATTATATTTTAGCAAGTAAATTTGGATTAAAAATAAAAACCGATGAAATATTAACCACTCAGGAAATAAGCGATAAATTATTAGAATTAGAAAATATACTAATGTCAAGAATGTCAAATTTAACAGAAGAAGATACTTCTTATTTCTTTGCAGAGAATCAATTACGTACTTTGATGAGTGAAACATCCATAGATTTTTCTAACTTAAATGATCCAAATTCTAAAGCATCAAATTATATTGTTAATGACGGTGACATAATTATTATCCCTAAAATAGATAATACAGTTTATGTGTTTGGACAAGTTGGTAAAAAGGGTAAAATTAGTTTTAAAGAAGGTGAAAATTATTTATACTATGTAAATAAAGCAGGTGGCTTTTCTGACTATTCTGATGAAGACGTAATTGTAATTAAAGGTCAAACTAAAGAATGGATATCAGTAACTGACAATATTGTCAAAATAGAACCAGGAGATTACATTTGGGTTCCAAAAGATCCACATAGATCATTTAGCTTTTATCTAAAGCAAACCAGTGTATATTTTACAATACTTGGCAGTATAGCAACAATATTATTATTGTTAAATCAATTTGGTAAGTAAAATATTTTTTAAGAGAAAAAATTGGAAAATAATAAGAACAAAAATACGAATCCTAAAGAAGCTGTTACAAACAAGAATGTTAGTAATATGAAACAACCCTACAACAGAAAGAGACGATATTATAAATATAGAAGACCTTATAAACCTACCGTAAATATCTCGTTTAAAAAATTATCAATTATAATTCCTTTGATTGATGAAGAAGAATCGATCAAACCACTTGTAAGTGCAATACATAGGTCTCTTTTAAATAAAAGAATTCAATACGAAATTATTTTTATAGATGATGGAAGTAAGGATAATTCATTAAAAATAATTAAAGAACTAAATACTCAAAATAAAAACATTAAATATTTTAGCTTTCAAAAAAATTATGGTAAATCAGCTGCACTCCAAGTTGGTTTTATAAATGCTACAGGTCATGCAATTATTACTATGGATGCTGATCTTCAAGACGATCCGGCAGAGATTTTAAATTTGTTGAAAAAATTAGACGAAGGTTATGACCTTGTATCAGGTTGGAAGAAAAAAAGACAAGACCCATTTATTAAAAAAATATCTTCCAGATTCTTCAATTTTATTACAAGAATTTTAACCGGTATTAAGATACACGATTTTAATTGCGGACTAAAAGCTTACAGAAATGATGTTGTAAAAAATATAAGGGTGTATGGCGAACTTCACCGTTATGTACCAGTGCTTGCAAGGTGGCAAGGTTATAAAGTTTCAGAAATAGTTGTAAAACATCACCCCAGAAGATACGGTAAAACAAAATTTGGTATTTCCCGTTTTTTTAAGGGATTTATTGATCTTATCACTGTTCTTTTTGCTACCCGTTATATTAAACGACCAATGCATTTCTTTGGATTTTTAGGTGCATTCGCTTTTTTTATAGGTATAATTGTTAACGGATATTTAACATATCAATGGATAATTGGAATTCCTTTGAGCAACAGACCAATGTTATTTTTAGGTATACTATTAATAATCGTCGGTGTTCAATTTTTTTCTATAGGATTGCTAGGAGAAATATTAGTTCACAATTCTATGGACGAAAAAGAATATCTGATAAAAGATAAAGGATAATTCCAGTTTTGAAAATTATTATTCAATTATAGAAAATCTTCTTCAAAATGAAAATTGAACTACGTTTTACATTCTTATACTTTACAAAATTAATTTCCTATTAAATTGTTTTTTTTTAATCCTATCTTAAGAGTAAAATTAATTATTGAATGACACCTTTAAAGAAAATAATAATAATTGGCCCGGCATTTCCATATAGAGGTGGAAATTCATTATTTGTTTCTTATTTGTACAGCATATTAAAAGATAAATTTGCGATAAAAATATATAATTATAAACTGCTTTATCCATCTATATTCTTTCCAGGAACAACACAATTTGATAGAAGTGAAAAAATAATTAAAAAAGTTCCAAACATAAGAATCCTTAATTCAATTTCACCTTTTAATTGGTTACAAGTTGCAAATAGATTAAAAAAAGAGAAAGCTGATTTGATAGTCTTCGATTGGTGGCATCCTTTTTTTGCTTTTTGCCATTTCACAATATCTCTTTTTATAAAAAAACAATATCACAATAAAATCATTTTTATCACTGAAAATGTTATCTCTCACGAATCTAATTTTGTAGATAAAA
>PFGS01000298.1 GCA_002783525.1 Ignavibacteriales bacterium CG12_big_fil_rev_8_21_14_0_65_30_8
GAACCGGTTTATGCCGAAAAAAACTCTGCCCGTTACCCCGATTATAAACGGCTCGATGTACGGCTAACACATCTCAATCAATTGTCCAGAGACATTTCCGTCATCTTCTATTTGGAAGCGTTGAACATACTTGATATAAATAATCTCTTCGGATTTACATATAATAAAGATTACACACAGCAGCAAAGAATAAGAAGTTATTTCGGAAGAAGAACTATTGTATTAGGCGCAATTTTTAGTTTCTAATTAATTTAAAATCCCGCCTCGAGTTTAACGAGGTGGGATTCTTTTTGAACAATTGTGCAAAAAAAACCTCCAGCATTTACTTTCTTACAAATTCACTTTGCATCAAAGTTACCAAACCTTTGTCGGAGTCTTGGTTTAACGACAAGAGATATTTGTTCTCATCAACAAATTCCAAAACTTCAATATAATTTTGCATTGCACCGTTTTTTGTATAAGCAGATAAATCACTTACTATTTTATTCTCTTCGAAACGAGTAGTATAATCAAAAAAAGTTACAGGCATATTAACGGCAAAGAAATATCCTTTTACCTGTTGATCCCCCGGATGAAGAAACCACATTCCTTCCGAAATTAGCAAATCACCTTCTTCATTAACTTTATAACTTTTTCCTTTAACGGATTTGTTATCCAAACCCCACTCATAGATTTGATAAGTATTTCCGTTATACCATTTACCGCCTATTAATTTCTCAAAATTCTCCAGCTTTTTGGTTTCTGTTTCTCTCGGTTGTGAAAATACTTTACAACAAAAAAAAAGTAAAAATGATAAAAGTAAAAACAAGGGTATATTTATATGATAACATAAAGACACTCCTATTATTTTGTGATGAAAATGAAATATTGGATTGAAATTTTATTTTACTTTCTCTGCGAAAAAAAATCCGCTTTTCAAAACGCCATAAAATCCAATTTCGGTCCAATAGCCTTTTATGGAATCATTTTCCATTACCGCTTCAATTAACATGTTGTTGTCAACAAAGTTAGGATTGAATTTAAGATTTATTGTAGAATCAGTTATGGTACCGTTCAAAATACCAGAATCACCACTAAATATTTTCCAAGTTCCTGAGACAACATTTTGATTTATTAACAAAATAAAGTTACCATGAAACTGCTCCACCCAGTTTGAATCCATAGCAGCAAAAGAAAATTTTAGGTTAGTTTGTTCCTCATTTGTTTGCAGCGTAATATATTTTGCATCTGAATTTTCATTAGGTTGGTTCGCACATGAGTAAAAAGGAAATAAAACAATAAATGAAGCTAAATTAATATATAAGATTATTTTTCTCACGTTTAAATTCCCTGTTATTATTTTAAAAGTATCATTTTTTTTGTTTCATTATAAGCACCGGTTAATATTTTATAGAAGTAAATTCCGCTGGATAAATCACCTCCATAAAACTCTAATTCATAACTTCCCGGCAATAGATTTTTATTTAGAAGGGTTTTTATTTCTCTCCCAAGTATATCATAAATGATCAGTTTAGTATTGTAAGTCGAAGCGTCGCTTTGCCCAACAGAGGGAATTGTAAACGTAATAGTCGTTGTCGGGTTAAAGGGGTTGGGGTAATTCTGCATTAATTGAAAAGTATTTGGCTGAGGTTTGTTATCATTAACCGAAGTAACAGGTGGGAAATCATCCCAAATCTCAACATCATCTATCCAATGATAAACATCGCCGTCATCCATTGATGGTTCATCTGTATATAATTTAAAGATCTGCCAATTTTGAATATGTGAATCCCTCATATTCGAACCGTATTTATCGATAATAGTATGACCGTTTACAGCAATCCAAATTCGCCCTTCACTATTCGGTTGTTGGTTCCAGTAAACTTCTATTTGAAACCATTCATTAACAGAGGCTACTCCCTGATAATTAACAAGAGTATCTGTAACAAAATCTCCCGGATTGCCGGGACCGTTTTGAAATTCATTTGCTATTCTCCAATGAGCAGAGTTTGAGTCAGAATATGCGCGCCCAGTACGCAGATATAGACTCCATCTATAATCTGAATGGGTTTTCCCTGATTCAAACCATTCCATTATCATCCGCCACCTGCCAGTGCCGAACTGCATAATATCATAAAAGTTATTTTGCAGTTTTATCCAATACTTTATATAAGCTTTATTAATATTCGTATCTAAGTTTAGTCTATATTCACACCGGACATGGCCTGCCATTGAATTATCAAAGTTAGTAGGATCATAATCTTTTATCATCATAAAAAGAGCATTTGTTGAATCACCATCATGACCAATTGTTTTTTCAATTCTTGTTTCAACATAGTCGGAAAGAATTTCAGTATCTGGCACTTTGTAAGTCCAGTAAGCGTCGAGTGTATCCCGGGTAGGGAAATCTTGCGGCCACTTATAACCAGTTGATAAATCAACACCGGATATTACCTGTCTCCATTGACCGTTTATTGGAATTGCAGGTTCAATTATAACATCTGATTCAAAACCTGATTTGAATAATAAGTTTTGACTATATAAACATGTTATTGCAATTAGTTGGAGAAAAAAAACAATAACAATTTTTTTTGATATGTTAATTATTTTCATCTTAACGCTCTTTTATTTACTATTACAACTTTTGTTGTCATTTGATTAATATCATTTTATTTACTTGTGAAAAACTTCCCGCTCTTAATTGATAAAAATAAACCCCGCTTGAAAGATTTTTTGCGTTAAAAACAACATTATAATTTCCAGGTGAATGAAATTGATTCACAAGAGTTTCTATTTTTCTTCCTAGTAAATCGAATATTTCCAAATTTACATTTCCGCTTTTTGCAACTGAATAATATATTTGAGTTGAAGGATTAAACGGGTTGGGATAATTCTGAAACAATTCAAACTTAGAAGGTAATTCTTCATTTTTTATACCGGTTGTACTGTTATATAATTCCCAAAAATTTTTGTTGTGGAGATAGATTTCGTTACTTAATTCTACAATATATTTAGCAAAGAGTTCGGAATTTTCCTGTATGCGTGTATTTCCCCAATCATTAAAATTGCCTGGTGTTGCTCCCCAATCAATACCCAGGTAAACAAATATTTTAGTATTCGAGTTATTCTTAAGGAAATTAAAGTAAGGTATAAACCATTCTTCCCAGAGGTTGGGGTAAAACATATTGTTGGGTCTGTACTTTTTCTCGGAAGGAGCCGACTCAACAAACATAAACGGCTTAGAATGACTTAACGCGAATGAGCTTTCTCTATTAATTCCTTCAGTATCTTCAAGTGGTTTGAAAACACTGGTTGCTACCCAATCAACATATTTATCGCCGGGGTACCATTCTTCCAGGCTAAATGTGTTCGAAAAATTAGGA
>PFGS01000263.1 GCA_002783525.1 Ignavibacteriales bacterium CG12_big_fil_rev_8_21_14_0_65_30_8
TCAAAATCAATTGAAAGAGATGAAAGCTTTGACATTTGTTCTTCAGC
This sequence comes from Ignavibacteriales bacterium CG12_big_fil_rev_8_21_14_0_65_30_8, assembly GCA_002783525.1. Taxonomy (GTDB): domain Bacteria; phylum Bacteroidota; class Ignavibacteria; order Ignavibacteriales; family Ignavibacteriaceae. Next base: position 48 of record PFGS01000263.1, read on the forward strand.
TAAAGATATATTTTTGTGTATTGCATCAGTAATTTTTCCATGATCTTTAAATGCTGACATTGTGCTTGGTGGAATTGTGTTTACAGTATTTTTTCCAACCAATTCATCTATATAAAGTGTGTCGGGGTAATTGGGATTTTTAGTGCTTGTGCTTGCCCATAAAAGTCTTTGAATTTTAGCGCCTTTAGTTTTTAAATTATTAAATCTCTCATCATTAAAAAATTTCTCACTAAATCTATAAACAAGTTTTGCATTTGCAATTGCTATCTGTCCTGTTAGATCCTTGTTTCCTTTCTCTTCTAATTCATTATCTACAGCTGTATCTATTCTACTGATAAAAAAACTTGCAACCGAAGATATAGAGTCAATTGGCAGTTCTTTATTAATTCTTCTTTCTAATCCTTTGATATATGCTTCAACAACCTTCTCATAAACCTTTCGTGAAAATATTAATGTAACATTAATGTTTACACCTTCATAAATCATCTGTTCAATTGCAGGCAAACCCTCTTGTGTTGCTGGAATTTTAATCATTATATTATTTTTATTGACTTTTTTAAACAGCCTTCTTGCTTCTTCAATTGTTGCATCAGTGTCATATGCTAATTCCGGTGAAACTTCAAGACTCACATAGCCGTCAATTTTATTTGTATTTTTATAAACTGAATTAAGAACATCAGCAGCATCTTGAATGTCTTTTACTGCTAACTCTTCAAATAATTCTTTGGGTGATAAATTATTATTTTTAGATAACAACTCAATAATCTGTTCATCGTAATCTGGTGTGTCTGCCATAGCTTTTTGAAATATTGATGGATTAGATGTAACACCACCAATTCCGTCCTCATCTATTAATCTTTTTAATTCATTGTTGTTAATAATAGCTCGACTAATATTGTCCAGCCACACACTTTGACCAAAATCTCTTAATTCAAATAATGGATTGTTCATTTTTACCTTTTAAATTATTTTTCTAATTCTTTAATCTTATTTAATCTTCTGATGAATCTATCTTCTTCAATAAATGCAGCGCCAATAAATGCTGATACAATTTCTTTTGCAAGTTCAGATCCAATAATTCTAGCGCCCAAACAAAGAACATTCATAGCATCGTGTTCTACACCTTGATGTGCTGAATATGAATCGTGGCAAACGCTTGCCCTAATGCCCTTTATTTTATTAGCTGTAACACAGGCACCAACACCACTTCCACAAATTATTACCGCTCTATCAGCAATCCCTTTAACTAAATTCTTACACGCTGCAATAGCATAATCCGGATAATCATCTTGGGGATCATAAATTAAATTACCGGAATCGTGAACCTCAAAATTTTGTTTAGTAAGCCATTCTATTAAAGTTTTTTTTAATTCAAAACCGCCGTGATCAGCAGCAAATGTTATTTTCATAATTGTTAATTTGTTTTATTTTTAGGGTTAAATCTTTGGGTACAATTTACAAAATAATGTGATATTTTAAGAGAGAATAATATTAAAAATAAAAATTATTATGGCACAAAATACAAAGGACAAAAGAAAGAAGTTTCAGCTTTAGATACTTATATTAAGATAATAAGAGCTACGGAAACTATACGTGCAGAAGTTGTAAATTCTTTATCGGAATTTAATATAACCGAAAATCAATTTTACTGTTTGGATGCAATCTATCATCTTGGACCATTAACACAAAAAGAATTAGGAAAAAAACTATCTAGAAGCGGTGGTAATATAACTTTAGTTGTTGATAATTTAGAAAAGAATAATCTGGCCAAAAGAAAAAAAGATGAAAATGACAGAAGGAAATACCGAATACACTTAACAAAAAAGGGAAAAGATCTTATTGTTAAAGTTTTACCTGTGTTAAATAAATCTTATTGTAGATAAATTAAACTCAATTACTGAAAAAGATAAAATTGTATTACAAAGAATCTGTAAAAAGATTGGACAAAGTAAATAATTAAAACCTTGGGGGTTACGATTATATTTGAGAAAAAATCTGGGGTAAAACTTCCCCGGCTTTACCAAAAAAAGATTGATCTACGGAAATACTTATATCCGTTTCATCTATATTAACTTCAATTAAATATGAACCTTTATTTTTAGCTAAATAAATAATTGAAGCAGCAGGATAAACAATCCCTGTTGTTCCTACAATAAAAAAAACATCACTTTTTTTTGCTATTTCTTCAGCTGAAGTAAAAACATTCTGAGGAAGATATTCACCAAACCACACTACATCCGGACGCACAAGTCCGCCGCAATCACATTTGGGCAATCCATCTATTAAAGGAACATTATTTCCATATTCTTTTTTACAATCGATACAATAATTTCTTTCTATATTTCCATGAAGTTCATAAACACTTTTACTGCCTGCTCTTCGGTGAAGATTATCAATGTTTTGTGTTACTACTGATACCTTTTCATATTTGTTTTGTAACTCTGCAATAATTTTATGTGCCGGATTCGGCTGACATTTGTGTATAATTTCTTTTCTGTGCTGATACCACTCCCATACTAATTTTGGGTTTTTGAGAAAAGCATTAAAGTTTGCTAATTCTTCAGGTTTTAGTTTATTCCATATTCCATCTTTACCTCTAAAGGTTGGAATTCCGCTTTCTGCTGAAATACCTGCACCTGTAAAAAAAACTATTGATTTTGCTTTTTTAAGAATTTGCTTTGTTTTATCATCGATTAACAATTCCATAATATTTTCAATCAAATAATGTTGTGCTGGATTTTTCCTCTCTAGATTCGGAAATGTTTGTTTTTGTCAGGTCAGTATTTGCAAGATGAATAAATTTGGTCCAATTTTCACCTTCTTTTGCTCCCTGTTTTATTGTGTTTTTATATGCGTTAACTTTAGCGCTTAGCTCATCTGCTTGATAAAGAGCTATTGCTTCCGTTGTTTTTGGAACTACAGGAGATGCAAATTCCAATTTACCTTGGTGGCTTAAAACTAAATGTATTAAATGTAATTTTAATTCTTCAGGAAAATCTTTTATTTTTTTAGCCTCTTCTTCAATTAACATTGCTGATAAAACAATGTGCCCAATTAATTTACCTTTGTTTGTATATTCAAATGATGATTCAAAATTCAATTCTATAGTTTTACCAAAATCGTGTAGCATTGCTCCGCTTACTAACAGATCACGATTAAGTTCTGAATGAAAATCACACATCAGATCACAAATTTTAATTATCTCTAAAGTATGCTCAATCAAACCGCTAATATATGCGTGATGCCAGGATTTGCCTGCAGGTGCTTTTATAAATTTTTTAAAATTTTCTTCTACAAATATTGAGCTTACAAGTTCTTTTAAATAATTATTTGA
>PFGS01000265.1 GCA_002783525.1 Ignavibacteriales bacterium CG12_big_fil_rev_8_21_14_0_65_30_8
CAAAATTGGGATGTAAAGCGATATGCTCAGTGGACTATTAATAATGTTAATAATATTAATCCATCTGTTGATCCTAATAATTATGATGTATTTAGGAATGATGGTTCAGTTGACTTTAGCGAATTAAATAAATTAGAGGAAGCATTAGGCAGCGGGTATTCTCATAAATTGCCTCCCTTTGGAGATCAGCAATATTATGAATTGATTGGCAAATATCCTCAGTACAGTCACGGTTGGAATGATGCAAATCAGAATGATACTGATTTCCATATTATATCACCAAACTTTTTATTTTATTCAGGTGAAAGAGGAAAAGCAAATGATTATTATAATATTTCTGATAAAGCTGTTATAGGTATTTATATAAATCATTTTTTAAGTGCAATTGACGCAATTTGGACTACCAATAAATATAACAATGATCTAAGCATTAAAATGAAAGTAGAAAATCTTCAATTTGCCGGAAAGAGTGAACTTGTGCCAACAATTGATTTGAAATTTCGTTTTTAATTCCATTCTGTAAAATTATCTATTCAGATCAAATTAGAAGTATTTGTTAATTTGTTGAAATACTTTTCTATCTATATATTGCTTATTTTTATCCTATGAAAAAACCATTAGTTGTGATTGTCGGTAGACCGAATGTAGGAAAATCTACATTCTTTAACCGTTTAGTTGGTAATAGAGATGCCATTGTTGATGATTTGAGTGGTGTTACCAGAGATAGGAATTATGGTGAAGTGGAATGGGCAGGTAAACATTTTAGGTTAATTGATACAGGTGGTTATGTACCGGATTCGTTAGACCAATTTGAAACTGCAATAAGGGAGCAAGTTAAATCAGCACTTGATGAATCTGATTCTATAATATTTATGGTTGATGTAAAGACCGGTATAAATCCTATGGATAGTGAAATTTTAATAATGTTAAGAAATTCTAACAAGAAATTTTATGTTGTAGTAAATAAAGTAGATAATAAAAATTTAGAAATGTCCGCTACAGAATTTTATCAGTTTGGTGTTGAAAAATATTATGATATTTCTGCTTCAATGGGAAGAAATATTGGAGACTTTTTAGATGTTTTGACCGAAGATTTTGTTGAAGATAAAGATCAAGTAGAAGATGAAAGATTAAAAATTGCAATTGTTGGAAGACCAAATGCCGGTAAATCATCACTTACAAATTCATTACTAGGCTATGACAGAAGCATTGTTACTGAAATACCCGGGACTACAAGAGATAGTATAGATTCTGTTTTAAAATATTATGGCAAAGAAATTGTCTTAATTGATACAGCAGGACTTAGAAAAAAGAAAAGAGTAAAAGAGAACATAGAATTTTTCTCAAATATCAGAAGTTTTAAAGCCATTGGTGAATGCAATGTTGCAATAATTATGCTTGATGCTCAATTTGGATTAGAGAAACAAGATCAAAAAATTATTGATGAAGCTATTAGATGGAGAAAAGGTATTATCATTGCTGTAAATAAATGGGACTTAATTGAAAAAGAGACTAATACCGCTAAAGAAATGTCAGAAAAAATAAAACATGCACTAGGTTCTGTTAATTATATTCCTATTGTTTATACATCGGCACTTACAAAACAAAGAATTTATAAATTAATTGATATAGCGTTAGAAATTGAAGAAAGAAGAAAGAACAAAATACCAACTAATGTATTGAATGACACATTATTACCAGAAATAAATAAAACACCCCCACCTTCTACAAGTACAGGTAAAGAAATTAAAATTAAATTTATATCACAAGTTGGTAGTAATTATCCTGTATTTTTATTTTTTTGCAATTATCCCAAATATGTTCCGGCGCATTATATTAAGTTTCTAGAAAATTTAATCAGGAAAAATTTTGGATATACTGGTGTACCAATAACATTAAGTTTTAAAGAAAAATAGTGAATAAAAAAAATATAATAATAATCGGTGGAAATGCTGCCGGTCCTGCTGCAGCAGCTAAGGCTAAAAGAGTTGATCCAAATGCCAGTGTAATTATGATAGAAGCAGGTGAGTACATCTCAACCGGAACTTGCGAGTTACCTTACGTTTTAGCAGGAGAAATAGATGATTATAATGATATTATATTTTTTAACAATGATAAATTCAGAGATGAAAAAGGTGTAGATGTATTAACTAATCATTTTGTAGAATCTATAAATAAAAAAGAAAAAGAGATAAATGTTTTTGATAAAGATAACGGTAAGAATTTATCTTTACCTTACGATAAATTGATTCTTTGTACTGGCTCCAGTTCAATTGAATTAGATAAATATAAAAACTATAATAATGTTTTTACACTAAAAAATATTTCTGATTATTTATCGATAAAAAATTATATCTCAAATAATAAAGTAAAGAATGCATTAGTAGCTGGTTCAGGATATATTGGACTGGAAGCAACTGAGGCTTTGAGTAAATTAGGACTAAATGTTACACTACTGGAATTAGAGAAATTACCTTTTCCACAAAGTGAATTGGAAGTACAAAATCTAATATTGCAATGTCTGGAAAATAATAATATAAATTATTATGGTAATGCAAAAAATGTTCAAATTATTTCTACAGATGAAAGGATAAAAAATATTAAAATAAATGGAAGAGTATTAGATATAGATTTTGTAATTATAGCAGTAGGTGTTAAACCAAACACTAAACTTGCTAAGGATACAGGTTTAGATATTGGTGTTACAAGTGCTATAAAAGTAAATAATAAGCTAAGAACATGTAATACAAATATTTATGCTGCTGGAGACAATATTGAAATAATCAATGCTGTTACATTGAGACCGGACTATTTTCCATTGGCTACAATAGCACATCAAACCGGTCATATAGCAGGTGAAAATGCAGCGGGCAGCAACCTTTTTATGCAACCAGTTGTTAAAAATATTGCTGTTAAAATATTTGATTATTATTATGCTCAAGTGGGTTTATCACAAAAGGAAGCAGAAACTTATAATTTTAGTTATGAACATGTATCAGCTGTTAAACCAAATTTAGTAAAAGTGATGCCTGAAAGCAGAAATGTATTTGGAAAAATTATTTATGATAATAATTCTAAATTAATTTTAGGTGCTACTTTTTTGGGGGGACAAGAAGTATCAGGTTATGCAAATATTATTTCTACTTTTATTCATAATAAAATTAAATCAAATAAATTGAGAGATATTGATTTTAATTATACTCCGCCTCTTTCACCTATGATTAATCTGCTCTCCGTTTTAGGCAGAAAAATAAATTGATATTT
>PFGS01000109.1:0-856 GCA_002783525.1 Ignavibacteriales bacterium CG12_big_fil_rev_8_21_14_0_65_30_8
TGCTGCCAAAAGTTTTTCAGTTAGTCCTCCGATCGGCAAAACATTTCCTCTTAAAGTTATTTCGCCTGTCATAGCAACTTTATTGGATGCAGGTTTTCCATTGAGAGCAGAAAGAAGTGCCATTGCCAAAGTAATCCCGGCTGATGGGCCGTCTTTTGGAATTGCTCCTTCAGGCAAATGGATATGTATCTCTTTGCCTTTTAAGAAATCCGGTTTAAGTTTTAATTTTGTGGAATTTGAACGAATATAACTTAACGCTGCCTGAGCAGATTCTTTCATTACTTCACCTAATTGACCGGTAAGTGTTAATTTACCGGATCCGGGCATAATAGTTACATCTACTGTTAGTAACTCGCCGCCTACACTCGTCCATGCAAGACCGGTAACACTACCAATAATTGGTTCTTTACTGTGTCTTGTTTTTCTAAATCTTGGAACCTTTAAATATTCTTCAACCTTTTTTTCATCAACTAAACATTTATTTAATTTTTTCTTTTTACCGTTTGAAGATTCTTTTAGAACTATGTCCCTTGCTAACTTTCTACAGACTGCAGCTAATTCTCTTTCTAAATTTCTTACTCCTGCTTCCCGAGTGTATTCACTTATCAGTTTCTTAATTGCTTCATCAGTTATATCAATTTTTTTCTTCTCAAGTCCGTGAAGTTTTAATTGTTTTGGTAAAATATGTCGTTTAGCAATTTCAATTTTATCGTAACTTAAATATCCCGGTAGTTCAATTATTTCCATTCTGTCTTGTAATGGAAGAGGAATATTATATCTAACATTAGCAGTAGTAATAAACATAACTTGTGAAAGATCATAATCTACTTCTAAATAATGATCATTAAATGTTGAG
>PFGS01000109.1:906-3281 GCA_002783525.1 Ignavibacteriales bacterium CG12_big_fil_rev_8_21_14_0_65_30_8
AAAATCCATACTCATTTTATCAATTTCATCTAATAGCATAACAGGATTTACCGTGCCGGCTTTTTTCATAGATTGTATAATTTTGCCCGGCATTGAACCGATATATGTTCGTCTGTGTCCTCTTATTTCTGCTTCATCTCTTACACCGCCAAGACTAATTCTTACAAATTTTCTTCCTAAAGCACGAGCAATTGACATTCCTAAAGATGTTTTTCCAACTCCCGGAGGTCCCACAAAACAAAGGATTTGACCTTTCATTTGCTTAACTAAATTTAACACAGCAATGTGTTCTATAATTCTTTCCTTTGGTTTTTTAAGTCCGAAATGGTCTTCATCCAATATTTTTTGAACATGTTTAATGCTCAAATTATCTTTTGTTTTTTTAGACCAAGGTACATTAGAAAGCCATTCTAAATAATTTCTTATTACAGCGGATTCAGGTGACATCGGAGGGGTTTTTCTTAGCTTAATTAATTCTTCAAAAGAAATCTCTTCTATTTCTTTGGGCATTTTTGCTTTTTTAATTCTGTCACGCAGTTTTGAAAATTCAGGTGTTGTGTCTTCATCCTCACCAAGTTCATCCTGAAGAATTTTAATCTGTTCTTGAATTATGAATTTTCTTTGAGTTTTTGCAATATTTTCTTGAACCTTACTATCTATCTCTTTTTCTATTCTTAGAATATCAATTTCAGAATTTAGAATTTTTATAACCTCGTAATATTGTTCTTTTAGATTATACTTCTGGAGTATTGTTTGTTTAATCTCAATCGCTTGATTTATATTTGCCGCAACATAAAATAATTTTCTGTCCGGTTCGTTTATATTTTCATATGCAGAGATGGATTCTTTTGGAATGTTTCTTCCAATATTTACATATTCTTGAAATAATTGTGTCATTTGTCTGACCAGAGCATTCATCTCGTGATCTTTTTCTATAGTCGGTAAAATAATTTCTACCTCTGCTTCAAAGAAATCATTATTATCTGTATACTTTTTTATTTTACCCTGAAGAAGACCATCAACCAGAATTTTCATTAAACCGTTGGGTAATTTTAATATCTGAACAATCTTTGCAACGGTACCTTCAATATAAATATCTTCTTTATTTGGATCTTCTATTTTCGATTTTTTTTGTGTAGAAAGAAATATATACTTTGTATTTTCTAAAGCATAGTTTGCTGCTTTAATAGATTGCTCTCTTCCAACCAAAACCGGGAAAATCATATAAGGAAAAATCACTATATCTCTTAATGGTAAAACCGGAAGGATTTTTGGTACACTCTTTAAAATTGACTCATCTGTAGATAAATTTATCTCAATATTTTCTGTATTGCTCACTTATTCCCTTTAATTAGAAACTTAAAAATTGTGTCGAAATATACCAATATTCGTTTCTGCTTTCAAGGAACTAAAACGGCAGAAAATGTTTAAAGGATCAATATTTAACAACTTCCATCAATAAATCTTATATTTATATTTCAAAAAAAATAGGAAATAAATGCTGACTGATTTAATAAACATTTCAAAGGATGCCGGTTCAATCATACGAGAAGGATTTGGTAAAAACAATGCCGTGGAATTTAAAACTGATGAAGGCAACTTAGTTACTGAAATAGATAAGAAAACCGAGAAGACTATAATAGACTTTATAAAAAAAAGTTATCCAAATGACAGCATTTTAGCGGAAGAAGGAGGCAATAATAAAGGCACATCTGAAAATCTTTGGGTAATTGATCCTTTGGATGGAACTACAAATTTTACCCACGGTCTTCCACTTTTTGCAGTGTCAATCGGTGTAATAAGAAGTAAAGATATTATTGCCGGTGTTGTTTACGATGTAATGAATGATATTGTTTATTCTGCAGAAAAGGGAAGCGGTGCTTTTGCAAATGATAAAAAAATATATGTTAGTAAAAATAATATTATTGGCAGAAGTTTATTAGCCACGGGTTTTCCATATAATGTTAAAGAAAATCCGGAAAATACTTTTGAAAAATTTTCTGCAGTAACTAAATCAGCAAGGGCTGTTAGAAGATTAGGCTCTGCTGCTTTGGATATTTGCCATGTAGCAAAGGGAATTTATGACGGATTCTGGGAAGTTAACTTAAATCCTTGGGATGTTTGTGCGGGAATGATAATTAGCAAAGAAGCAGGTGGAATAGTATCTGATTTTAGAGGAAACGAGATTGATATATATTCTAAACAGATTTTAGTTACGAACGGAAAAGTTACAAATTGTTTAATTGATTTATTATCTAATAACTAGCTTTATGTTCGGCATACATATTATTAATAAGTTCTTCATACCTTTGTTCAACTACTTTTCTTTTGATTTTTAAGCTTGGAGTAATCTCACCGTTTTCTATTGTAAAAGC
>PFGS01000218.1:0-833 GCA_002783525.1 Ignavibacteriales bacterium CG12_big_fil_rev_8_21_14_0_65_30_8
GATCATATTTAGTGGTCTAATATTCGTGATTGGTTCTATTTTAACTTATTACTTTATTCTTCGTGGAGTCTTTGGAGAGTTTAATACTGATAATCTATTACCTAGTCCAAAGATTGTTAAAAGTGCGTTGGCTAAAGATAAAGTTCATATAGCAATACTTTACTCTCAATACACTGAAAATATGCTGCCGGAAGGAAGTACTTGGTTGAATGATAATATAACCACCTGGAAAAAATTTCTTGATAATACCAACAATCCTTATGACGTTATAAGTGATGAAACAATTGAGCTTGGTCAATATAATAAATATAGTTTAATTGTTTTACCTGGTTCTAAATCACTTAGCGATAGAGAAGTAATAAACCTTAAAAGATTTGTTGACAGAGGTGGAAGCGTTTTTGCAACAAGTGGTACCGCTACTTTTTACGATAATGGAAAGTGGAGAGGTTGGGAATTCTTCAATGAAGTTTTTGGAATTAATTTTACCAAAGCAATGAAAAATGATGATTTTACTAAAATTCATACATTGCGTGGTGGACTACCAATAACAGCAAATATTCCTACTGGATTTCCATTAAAAGTAGCTACTTGGGATAAACCAATTGCTGCAGAAGTAATGGATCCAAGGACAATACAAGTAAGTTTCTGGTATAACTACAGACTTGAAAATGGTTTGGCTAGACAAAATATAAAAGAAACAGCTGGTATAGTTTACGGTAATTATGGCAAAGGAAGATTTGTTTGGATGGGGTTTGAAATTAATTCCGTAATTGGTGTGCAGGAAGATTATATATACTTTGACAAGCTATTCAATAACTCTATCAATTGGTTAA
>PFGS01000218.1:940-4252 GCA_002783525.1 Ignavibacteriales bacterium CG12_big_fil_rev_8_21_14_0_65_30_8
ATTAGTAAGATCATTAGCCAGATATGGCGACGTAGGTGCATTGGTTGATATTGGCTACTTAGCTTCTATTAATGATACATCAAATAGTTTAGATGATTTTACAACACAAAAAGAAAAATTATACAGTGCAAAATCAGTATTAGAATCAATCGCAGGTGAACCCGTAAATGGTGCCAATCCATATTATGGTTTATTTGATGAAAATACTGTTCAATCTTTGATTGATGATAAATATAAGTTTGTTATTACTGATTCATTAACAGATAGATCGGTACCTAAATCAATAATACGTGGTAATGATAAACTTATTTCAATAACAAAAACTGCACGCGATGACTATGAAGTTATAAGAGACTTTGGATTGAATTTACCTGAATATCAACGATATACTTATCAAGAAGATGTTGATAGAATATTATTTGAGGGCGGATTGTATGTATTTAAATTACATACTGAATATCAATGCAGACCTGAAAATGTTAATGTTGTTAGACAAATTATAAAAGATCTAAAACAGAAATATTTTTGGATAACTACGGCATCCGAAATAAGTAAATGGTTTTCAAAAAAAGATAAAATTGAGGTAAGAGTTGAACCTAGAGGAGAAAACAGAGTAGTAGTAACTGTATCAAATCCTGGTGACAATACCATAAATAGTCTTGTAGTTAAAGTTGATCTAAATCAACCTGCAACAAGAATTAAACTAAGTACTGAAATTATAGGTACAAAATTAGCAAAATATGAATTTGATAAAGTTAATAAAACTGTTTACTTGTATATAAATGACCTGGAAAAAGGTGAATCGCGTACTTATTATGTAGATTATACAAAACCTAACGCTTAATATATAAGAGTATGAGACTTATGAAAAAGAATATTAAATATCTATCGGTTTTATTTGTTGCAGCCACATTTTATCTTACAGGCTGTGTAAATTCATCTACATCACCTGTTACAGGTGTTACCACAGGAGAAGCAGGTACTATTGAAATATATTCTCCCGTAACAGGAGACTCTGTAGGATATGACAGAACAGTAATTAATTATTCTGTTTTTCCTGTAGCAGGTAATAATTCGGTAGAATTATATATAAATGATAAATATGTATCTACATATTTTACAAACGATCCTTCTACTGCATTCGAACTTTCATTTGATCCTTCTTTAACTGGTCAAACTTTTAGCTACTTTTTAAAATATTATGATGCAAATGGTGCATCTGCATTTAGTGATACTATGAGAAACATAGTTATTACAGAACCTAGGGTAATACCAAATACACCAACTAATGTAACATTAATGGTATTACAGGGGTCAACTACAAATTCAGTAAATATTTCTTGGAGTGATAATTCTATTGGAGAAGTATATTATGAAGTTTGGAGAAGAGAGATTACTACACCAAATTATACCAAACTTTTAGGACCATTACCACCTAAAACATTTAATGTAAATGATAACGGTGTTTTTCCTAATGTTGTTTATTATTATAAAATAAGGGGTATAAACAAATTTGGAAATTCAGAATTTAGCGAGCCGGTTAATACAGCAGGAGCTAGTGGTTCAGGTACATTTCCACCACCTACAGGCTTAACAGCAGTAGCATTAAATTCTACAAGTGTAAAATTGCAATGGCAAGATAACAGTAGTAATGAGAATTTTTTCAAAGTTGAAAGAAATGATAATTGGTCTGCTTGGTCTACCTATGAAACAATAGCAACTGTTGCTGCAAATTCCACAACATTTACTGATAATACAGGTAGTTTAACCGGTGGACATGAATATTTTTACAGAATAAAATCATATTCAAATTCAGATTCTTCTTGGTCTAATATAGCTTCTGTTAAAACACCATTGTAAAAAAGTTTAATCCTTGTTGATTAAACTTTATTTATGATGTATTTTCATTTATAGTAAATGGTTGATAAAGTGGAAGCTAAAATTAAAATAAATTCTCAATTATTCTCTGCTTTAGGGCAGAATTTACGCTCTCCATTTTTTGTGCTTGATAGAAACGGTAGAATTCTGTTTTCTAATGAAGTGGCTGAAAAACTTTTACAATCATCTGAAAAGGATAAAATACTTTTTAATTTCTTTGATGAAAAATCATCAAAAAAATTAAGGGATCTTTTAACCGAACATCTCTTAACCGAATCACTCAATGCTAAATTATTAGACCTTAAATTAACTACAGGGGAAGAAATAAAAGCACGAGTTACTTTTACCTCTTATGCAGAGAAAAGAGAAAGTTTTATTTTTTGCTCTTTTAAGTCTGTTGAATTATCTATTAAACCTAGTGATGTAACAGGAATAAATGTAAAAAGTGACGATTACAAAAAATTAATAAATAATAAACAAATAATAAAAATTATTCACGAGATAAAATCTTTATATCCTTTTACTTTTATCGGGAAAGAAAAATTAAGAAAAGAAATTGATAAGCTTAGTGAATTGTTTTGGATTAAAGACAAATTTGGGACTATTAATTTAGTTAATAAAAAATTTGCTGATAAAATTGGTGTCAATCCTACAATTTTGGAGGGACAAAAATATAATGAATTTATTCCTGCACATCTTGTAAATTTTTATCAATCTATTGATGAATATATAAATGATTCATTAAATTGCATTATAGTTGAAGGAACACCTGTAAAATCATTACTACAGTTTCAAAATTATCAAACTATCCTGATTCCTTTAAGTGATGCTGATAATAATGTAATTGCTCAAATATGCATAACACAAAAAATTAAAGAAAAAGAAGTAAAATTGACCGGCTCAGAATTATTTGAACTTAATTCAAAATTATTAGATGAATTTCCACGCGCAATTGCTCTATTTGATGAAAGTGGTTTATTAAAGCAAAAAAGTAATCAATTTAGTAAGTTATTTCTAAAAAAATTAAGTAGTAGAAAGAAAATTCTGTTTCAAGAAATATTTCCTGTTGAGATAACAGATAAAATTAATTCATTTTTAGAATCTTCAACAGAGAGTGAAAAATACAGTTTAACTGTAGACAAAAATGAAGAAAAAGAAAATAGAAAAACATACGAAGTAATTTTACACAAATTAAAATTTGAAAAATCCAAAGTAAATGGATTTATATTTGAAGCAAGCCCTGTAGTTATTACAGACGATTTTGAAAGTATATTAAAAAGAAGAGGGAAAATGTTCGATATCTTGATACAAAATAACCCTGAACCAATATTCATTTATGACAAAGATAATTTAAAATTTTTAGAAGTAAATGAAGCTGCATTGGATCTTTATGGATTCAGAAAGGATGAATTTCTTGAAATGGATCTAACAGAT
>PFGS01000118.1 GCA_002783525.1 Ignavibacteriales bacterium CG12_big_fil_rev_8_21_14_0_65_30_8
CAATTAATAAAAACCCACCGGCTCAGCCAAGAGGTTTTCAAATCAATGCAAGAAATTGGCAAAATGTAAAATATTTTAACCTAACTTGGTATAAAAACAATGAAAGTGATCTAGCAGGTTATAAAATTTACAGGAGTGACCAACCAGGTTTTATTGCTGATACTAATACATATGTTGGTATTGCAAATAATATGGAATTTAATGATACATCAAATTTTAGTTTTTATAAAGACTATTATTACAAAATTAAAGCAATTGATAGAGGTGGATTAGAAAGTAATGTATCAGATGAAATAAGTGACCAAATATTTGAAATACCGGAAATAGTTTACCCAAGTGATAATTCGCAGATCAGTTTGATTAATGATTTTGTGATAAAAGCAATTCAAAAACCGGCTGAGTACAAAATAATTGTTCAGACGAATGAATTATTTGGTGAATTTTGGTCAACAAAATTTTCATCTGAAAAAATAAGTGATACATTACAAGTAAAATTTACACCACTTTTTATTGATGCAGGTATTTATTATTACTGGAGAGTGGCTACATACTCTAATGGGAATTCAAATCCGAACAGTGTTTCTAAAGTTTATAAGTTTTTTCTAACATCTGAATTTTTGTAAATTATTTCTGAACTTTAGTTATATTATTTTTTAAGCTTAAATAATAGAGCAACAACAATTTGAGTTTACTTGAAAAATTTATCTGTTTTATTAATAATATTATTTTTTCTTCTCATCTGTTCAACAAAAGCTCAAAATCTGAGTGACAGTTTACAAATAATACCAAAGACTTTTTCAACCGATCAGATATATTCAAATTTTAACAAACAATTGAACACATACAGATTAAGAGCAGGTTTAGATCTAGACAAAAATATTGGGAAATTAAATCTATATATTAAGGAATTGTTTAATTCAACGTTAATAAGAGCAAATGAAAATAATATCCGTTCAGAGCATTCTCTTTTTATAAACAGTACTTATAGATTCAAAAAAAAAATTGATCTGGGTTTACTTATTAATAATAACTTACTAACTGACGACAGAGATATAGGAATAAATAAGGCATCTTTATCATCTATAACTTTTTACACTAAATACTCTCCTTCTGGCAATATATTTTTTTCACCCTTTTTAGGCTATTCTAATAATACTCAAATAGGACAAACTGATTACGGCTATATTTATGGATTGGAAGGATTAATGGATGATTATTTGATCTCAGATATGAAATTTAACTCAATGTTAAGACTAATTAATGAAGATATATTGCCAAGGAAGAATAATGTAAGAACATTTAATATTCAATTAGAAAACAATTTTGAAAGTAATATTAAGAATTCTTTTTTAGTAAAATATTCAAGCAACAGAAAAGATTTTTATTTTATTGCAGATACAAACACTGCTGCTGCTTTTAATATTAAAAATAATATACAAAGCAGAATTGAAACAGATTATTATTTTGAAAATAGAATTGGAAATGATCTTTCATCTAATAAAATAAAATGGAACATAGCCGGAAGATTATTATGGCGGACTATAGACAGAGATACAAGATATAAACCTTTTCCAATAAAAAACACTTCTTTATTCGACACGAAAATAAATGAGTTAAAAATTGAAATAGAAAATTCAATAAGTTACACAAGCAGTTTTTTAAATGGAGTTTTTAGATTCCTTTATAATGAAAGGGATGAAAAGAATATATCAAAAAATCCCGAGGCAAATCCCAGTTCATTATTTGAGGAAAAGTCTGAATTGGAAAGCAGAAAGAATAATAATGCAAAAAGATTAACATTAACACTTTCCGGTAACTTAAAATTATCTAAAACAGATAATTTGAATTTCAGCTTATTCCAAAACAAGTTAACATACGATACACCAAGTACCAAAAATTTTGATGATAGAGATGAATTACTTTCGATAATGAGAATTCAATATTTAAAAATATTTACACCATATTTTGAGGGATTTATTAATGCCGATGCAACAATAAATAAAACAGTATATATCTTTTCAGAAAAGAGTTCTAACAACAATACAAACAGGGTTTTTTCACTTGAAACAGGTGGTAAATATTCAGGTAAAAATGTAACAACAACAAATTCATTTACAGTATCTGCAAATTATACTGTTTTTAGTTTTGAAGATATAAACCCGAATTTCAAAAGTTATTCATTTCGTCAATTCACAGCAAGAGATTCAACCTCAATCAAATTTACTAAAAGGATATCTTTTTTAACTTACAATTATATAAAGCTTTCAGAGCAGGGTAATTTAAGGTGGAATGAATTTACTACAACTCCAACTAGATATCTTAAAGAAATTTTTTGTGAAACCAAATTTATAGTAAAACCTTCTTCACTATCTTATGCTATCGGTTTAAGAATATTCCAATTAAACACATATAATTATAAAGGGTCCGATAAAATTATAGATTCAGAATTTTTAAGCATTGCACCTTTAACTGAAATTAAAATTGAATTAGAAGATATATTATTTTTCAGAATTTACGGCTGGTATGAATTTATTACCCTAAATAATGACCAAAACAGACAGGAAACTAATTTGACTATGCAAGTAAATTATTATTTTTAATTTAAAATAACTATTATAGATATAAACAAAATAAACTGTTGCATAATTTGTCTGAAAAGAAATATCATTTAGAAATAGAAAGCGACCCCAATAATTTAATTACCATTGAAGAATTTGTAAATTATTTTGCAATGGATCTAAATTTGGGTGAAGAGAAACTTTCGGCTCTTCTTTTATCTGTAACTGAAGCAGTAACAAACGCTATTAAACACGGTAACAAAGGTGACAAAAGTAAAATTGTTACAATTGACGTTAATGTTTTAAGCGAGACTCTTCAGATTATTGTAAAAGATCAAGGGCAAGGCTTTGATCCTTCTCTAGTACCTGATCCAACCGAACCTGACAACTTATTAAAGGATTCCGGCAGAGGATTGTATCTGATGAAAGTTTATATGAGTGATCTCAGATTTAATATTACCCCCGATGGGACAGAAGCTATAATAGAATTAAAAATTTAATTTTTTAATATTTCTTTTAACCTCGTCAGCAGACTCTTTTAAAGCATTTAATTCCTTAGAGCTTAAATTCAACTGAATTATTTTTTCAACTCCATTAGAACCTAACTTAACAGGAACACCACAGTAAACATTATTTAAGCCGTATTCTCCTTCAAGCCAAACCGAACATGGTAAAATTCTATTTCTATTTTTAACTATTGCATCAACCATTTCAACAGCAGCCGAAGATGGTGCATAATATGCACTGCCTGTTTTAAGATGA
>PFGS01000027.1 GCA_002783525.1 Ignavibacteriales bacterium CG12_big_fil_rev_8_21_14_0_65_30_8
TCAAAAGGCTTTTTTAAAAAATACTCAGCCACTTGTTACCGGTGAGGACGGATATATCAATTTAAAACTGATAGAAGAATTGGAAAATAAATGCTCTTAATAGAACAATTGATAGATGTTTGTCACAGAATTTATGATAAAGGTTATGTATCAGCATTTGACGGAAATTTATCAGTCTTTACTCCCAATAACACAATTCTTATAACAAGATCAAGTGTATGCAAAGGTGCTGTGGGTCTTGAAGATATTTTAGAAATAGATTTAAATGGAAATATTATTAATGGAAGCGGCAAAGCATCAACTGAATTAAAGTTGCACCAATTTGCATATGCTTACAGGAATGATGTTTTTGCAGTTATTCACACTCATTCTGTTTACGCCACAGCTTTTGCCAGCAGTAAAAATGAAATTGTAAATGATGTTTTCCCTGAAGTAATTTTATCGCTTGGTAAAATTCCATTATGTAGATATGCTACTCCTTCAACCGATGAACTGCCTAAAAGTTTGGAAGAATATATCTCAGAAGGTTGGGCATATTTACTTGAAAACCACGGTGCAGTTACTTTAGGCAAAGATATTTATGACGCTTATTATAAAATGGAAAAACTGGAACACACTGCAAAAATAATATCAATTGCAAGATGTTTAGGAGGCGTTAACAGACTTCCCGAAGATAAAATAGAAGAATTAAAAAATATTTCAGAAAAAGTTTACGGAATAAAAACAAATTAATATGAATAAAAAATCTCTTACAGTTGCTTTACTCTTAGGAGGTTGTTCACCCGAAAGAGAAGTATCAAAAAGCTCAAGCAAATCAATTTTTGATGCTTTGCTAAATTTAGGACATAATGTAAAATTAATTGACCCTGCTTACGGGAAAAATCAACCGCAAAATATCAAAGACTTTTTTACAGAAAAAGATTATTCTGAAATTTCAGCTTCAAACTATATTGATGTTTTTAATTCAAATTTATTTGATGGAGTTGATATTGTATTTTTAGGTCTGCACGGAAAATTTGGTGAAGATGGATTAGTCCAATCATTATTGGAATTAAAAGGACTTAAATATACGGGCTCAAATATTAATTCAAGTTCTATTGCCATAAATAAAGAAATGTCTAAATATTTATTTGATCATTTTAATGTTAATACACCAAAATGGTTATCAGCCACTAAAAATTATAATTTAAAAGTGATCACTACAAAAATTGAGAATCAGATCGGTTTTCCTTGTGTAATTAAACCCAATGATCAAGGCTCTACGGTAGGATTAACAATATGTAAAGATGAAAAAACCATTAAGGATGGATTAACCTTTGCTTTAAGTTACTCAGATAAAGCTATAATTGAGGAGTATATTTCCGGTAAAGAAATGACAGTAGCAATTTTAGACAATAAGGCATTACCTGTTTTAGAGATAAAACCTGAACACGGTCTTTATGATTACGAATGTAAATATACCTCAGGTAAAAGTCAGTACATAGTACCTGCAGAAATAAATGATGATATTGCAAAGTTTATGCAAAGAGAAGCGGTAACTGCTTTTAAGGCTTTGGGTTGTTCTGTGTATGGTAGAATAGATTACAGATTATCAGAAAGTAATGTGCCCTATTGTTTGGAAGTAAATACTCTTCCTGGAATGACATCTACAAGTTTGGTTCCTAAAATGGCAAAAGCTGTAGGTATTTCATTTGATGAATTGATAGATAAAATTATTTTGCTTAGTCTATAATTTTATAAATGCCAAAGCTCAAATTAAAATATATTATATATCTGATAATAATTCTTGTAGGCATTATTTATGTTCTGTTTAATAAATATGGAATATTTAAATATTGGCGGCTCGAAAAACAAGTTGATGATTTAAATAAAGAGATATTACTAATTGAAAACGAGAATAAAAAACTTGAAGCTGAAATTGATTCATTGAAAAAAGGGATACCGGCTAAAATTGAAAAGATAGCAAGAGAAAAATATAATATGAAAAGAAAAAATGAGCAGGTAATAAAAGTTGAAGAAAAGTGATGACATTAAAATTGAGATACCAAGGATACCACTTGCCGAAAGAGTAAGACCCAAAACACTTAAAGAATTTGTCGGACAAAATTCTATCCTTTCCGATGGCTCACCGATACACTTAATGATAACTAACGACACACTGAGTTCATTCATACTTTGGGGACCTCCGGGAACGGGAAAAACTACAATAGCAAAAATTATAGCGGAAAAGACATCTTCAGAATTTTTTCAGTTGAATGCAGTTTCATCCGGAGTAAAAGAAGTAAGAAAAGTAATTGATCTTGCAGAAGAAAATAAAAAAATAAATAAAAGAACCATTCTATTCATTGACGAAATTCACAGATTTAATAAAACTCAACAGGATGTTTTGTTAAACTCTGTCGAATCGGGAACAATAATTTTAATTGGTGCAACAACTGAAAATCCTTCATTTGAAGTTATACCGGCTTTAAGATCACGTGCAAGGATTTTTATTCTAGATTCTTTAACAGCCGAGGAATTAAAAAGCATACTTAATTCAGCAATTAAAAAAGATGAATTTCTTTTACAAAGAAATATTATAAACATTGATGAAGATTTTTTGATCTATTTATCCGGGGGAGATGCAAGAAGTTTGTTGAATATTTTAGAAGCATCGGTTATACATGAAATTGATAAGAATGAAATTAATATCAGTAAGGAGATTTTAGAAACTGTTGTTCAGCAGAAAAATATTATTTATGATAAAAGCGGGGAAGAACATTATAATATTATTTCTGCTTTTATTAAAAGTATAAGAGGCAGTGATCCGGATGCAGCACTTTATTGGATGGCAAGAATGCTAGAGGGAGGAGAAGATCCATTATTTATAGCCAGAAGAATGGTTGTGCTTGCCTCCGAAGATATAGGCAATGCATCCCCTAATGCATTGGTTTTAGCAGAATCTACATTTAGCGCAGTTGATAAAATAGGGATGCCTGAAGCAAGAATAATTTTAGCACAGTGTGTAACCTATCTGGCATCCTCACCCAAAAGTAATGCTTCCTATAAAGGTATTACTGATGCACAACAAGAAGTAAAAAGCAATAAACTTTTCCCGGTTCCAATTCATTTACGTAATGCACCAACAAAATTGATGAAACAAATAGGCTATGGTAAAGATTATAAATATGCCCATAGCTATGATGGAAATTTTGTTCAGGATAATTTTCTCCCTGATGAAATAGCTGACAAACAGTTTTATTTTCCAAGTG
>PFGS01000285.1 GCA_002783525.1 Ignavibacteriales bacterium CG12_big_fil_rev_8_21_14_0_65_30_8
TGGATGCACCGGATTGGAAATTAGACATTTCTAAACTCGAATCTCATATTTCAAGTAAAACGAGAGCAATTATCATAAATACTCCAACTAACCCATCCGGCAAAGTGTATTCTAAAGATGAAATAATACAATTAGGGAGAATCGCAAAAAAACATGATATTTTTCTGATTACGGATGAAATTTATGAGTATTTTTTATATGATGATTCAGAACATATTAGTCCGGGATCTATAAGTGAATTCAAAGACTGTGTTATTACGATATCTGGATATTCAAAAACATTTAGTATAACTGGCTGGCGAATAGGTTATATAGTATGTAATAAAGATCTTGCTAAAGATATCGGCTTTGTTCATGACCTAATGTATGTATGCGCTCCCGCTCCATTACAAATAGGTGTTGCGGAAGGTATAATGAAACTTGATAATTCTTTTTATGATAATCTAAAATTAACTTATAAATATAAAAGGGATCTAATTTGTGATGCACTTAATAATGCGGGGTTAAATCCTATTAAGCCTCAGGGTGCCTATTATGTTTTAGCAGATATTTCTAGATTAGAAGGAGTGACAAGTAAAGAAAAGACGATGAATTTCTTGAGAATGACTAAGATTGCAATTGTGCCTGGAGAAGCATTTTATCATGATAGTGCAGGCGATAATATTGCCAGGGTGTGTTTTGCAAAGGATGATTCAATATTAAAAAGTGTTGCTGATATTTTGCTTTCAGTAAAGGTCTAAAACTTGGTAAATCAATTTTCTAATAGAATAGAACGATTTTTATTTTCAATTTCAAATCGGGGATTTTTCTTTTTTGATTTAATATTTTCTTTAATAGTATTAATATTAACTATACCAATTTGGTTACCAACATTTCTTTTAATTTGGTTTTATGATTTCCATAATCCTTTTTACGTTGCAGACCGTATGGCAAAAAAATCGGGTACATTTAAAATAATCAAGTTTCGCTCTATGAAAATAAATTCTGACAAAAGTGGGGTAAATTCAACTTCTGGAAATGACAATAGAATTACTCCGATTGGAATATTTGTTAGAAAATTCAAAATAGATGAATTGTCTCAATTTTTTAATGTTTTAAAAGGAGATATGAGTGTAGTTGGTCCCAGACCACAAGTTAAAACAGATGCTTCATTATATACACAAGTTGAGAATAAAATGTTATCTGTAAGACCTGGTATCACAGATTTGGCATCAATTGTTTTTGCTGATGAAGGTGATATTCTTGCAGGTAGCGGGTAGCGATAATCCAGATTTGTTATATAACCAAATTATCAGACCTTGGAAAAGCAGACTAGCGCTATTAACAATTGAACATTCTTCACTTTTATTGGATATTAAAATTATATTACTTACAATATTAGCATTAATATCGAAACAAAAAGCTTTGATTTATATTAATACCTTGCTAAAAAAATGGCAAGTAGAAGATATTCTAATTAGGATTTCTAAAAGAAATGAGAAATTGATTCCTTATCCTCCACCAGGTAGCAATGAAATTGTATCTACTTATCCTTAAATTAATTAATATATTTGATATTATTTCTTGGCAGATTTATTCTCTATGTTAGATAAACTAGTCGAACATTTATTAAAACTTAATAACAAACATTTCCTCTTTATAGACATTGGCATATTTGTTATTACTCCAATATTAAGTTTATTATTAAAATTTAATAATTTTAATTCTTTAACATTTCCCATTGAAACAATTCTCTTCATTATATTGTCATTTACTATTATAAAAATACTATTATTTAAAAAATTTGGCTTATATAACAGAATTTGGAAATATGCTAGTATAGATGAACTGATTAAGATTTCTGTTGTAGGTATTGCAATTTTTTATATTGAATTATTTTTAATATTAGTAATAAATAAAATATATCCAATAAAAGATAACTACATTTGGTTAACCCTGTCTCTAATTGATACTATTATTTCAGTTTTGGGTTTTTCTTTAATTAGATTTATTATAAGGGCCAGCATTAGAATTCAAGAAAGATTTAGTATTGGTATTAAAGATGCTAAAAGAGTATTAATTGTTGGGGCTGGAGATGCTGGTTTAATGATTACTGAAGAAATTCAAAGTAACGAAAAATTAAAATTAAAACCTGTTGGATATGTTGATGATGACAGAAAAAAGACCCGAACACGATTAAGAGGGTTACAAGTATTAGGTACTACTGAAATAATTCCCTCAATAGTAGATAAATATCAAATTGAAGAAATCATTATTGCAATGCCAACTGCTCCTGGAAATATTATAAGAAAAATTTATAAAGTTTGTGAAGGGTTAAATGTCAAAATTAAGACAATACCTGGAGTTTTTGAATTACTTAATGAAAGTGTAAGTGTAACTAAATTAAGGAATGTACAAATACAAGATTTATTAAGAAGAGAACCCGTTCAAACTGATATCACTGAAATTAAAAAGTTGATTTCAAATAAAAAAATATTGATTACTGGTGGTGGTGGTTCTATTGGTTCAGAAATAGTTAAACAAGTTATGTTTTACAATCCCAAAGAAATAATTATAGTTGGACATGGTGAAAATAGCATATTTGAAGTTTTGAATAAGGTTAAAACTTATTTACATTATAATGATATAAAAATTAGTCAAGTTATTGCTGATATTAGAGATAAACAAAGAATAAATCAAATAATTAAAATTTTTAAACCTGAAATAATATTTCATGCAGCGGCCCATAAACATGTACCATTAATGGAAAGTAATCCCTCAGAGGCTGTTTCAAACAATATATTTGGAACTTTAAATTTATGTGAATTAGCAATTAAATATAATGTTGAGAATTTTGTCCTAATTTCAAGCGATAAAGCAGTTAATCCATCTAGTATTATGGGTGCAACTAAAAGAGTTGCAGAATTGATTATTAAAAATTATGCTCAGTTATATAATAAAAAATTTGCTTCTGTCAGGTTTGGAAATGTATTAGGTAGTCGGGGTAGTGTAATTCCTTATTTTAAATCTCAAATTGCTAAGGGTGGGCCAATCACGATTACACACCCTGATATAAAAAGATATTTTATGACAATACCTGAAGCAGTTCAATTAGTTTTACAAGCAGCAACTATGGCTAATAATGGGGAAGTATTTATTTTAGATATGGGGGAGCCAATTAAAATATTAGATTTAGCTGAAGATTTAATTAAATTAAGTGGACTTGAAATTTATAAGGACATTGACATTAATTTTATTGG
>PFGS01000167.1:0-392 GCA_002783525.1 Ignavibacteriales bacterium CG12_big_fil_rev_8_21_14_0_65_30_8
AAACTATAATTTCAACTATACGATTTCAGGATCAACAACTATTTCCCCTGATCGTATTTTTGATGATGGGAAATTTACTTACTTTGAATATGGCTCAAAGTCCGCTGTCATTCCGGCATTCTTCTTGGTTGATTTTGAAGGCAACGAATCACTGGTAAACTATCGAATTGAAGGAAAATATGTGGTGATTGAACGCGTCGGCACCCGTTTTGCCCTTCGTCATGGACAAGATATCGTCTGCACATTTAACGAAAGCAAGCCATTTGTGCATACCAAAGTAAATCCACCATGGTGGAAATTATGGGATTAAGAACAGAGAGTATTACCAAAAAACAAAAGGCTCTCTTGAAATATTAGAGAGCCTTTTTAGTGCAGCCAAACCTATACCGCTT
>PFGS01000167.1:430-3282 GCA_002783525.1 Ignavibacteriales bacterium CG12_big_fil_rev_8_21_14_0_65_30_8
TATTGTATCCATATCAACATCTTTTACTTCTGAAACTTTCTTGCGTAATATTTTGTCGCCGAATAATGTGACTGGCAATAATGCCATTTTAACTCCTAAAAAACTATTAATTATTTATTTAAAAATAACCAATTCTTGAAGAATATTAAACAGACTAATTAAGCCTCATTTTCCATTAAATCTAAAGTTTTTTTTATTCTTTTATTATTTAAATATCCATTTATTCCCATCAATGGACCTAATAACCCATAAGAAATACCCGACCAAAAAGTTAATTGAGGATTACCGGGTAAAGCCAATAATATAGATAGAAATGCAACTCCCATATAAATTATTTGTTCGTACAAGCTATTTTTTGTAATAACTATTTCAACATGATTTAATTTCAGTTCATCTCTATTTTTATATGCATGCAGATACATTAAAAATAATACAAAAAATATCATAAAAAAGCCGAGAGAATATATTATCATAAGATCGGGCATCTGACTATTTGTAATTTGTAAATTAGAGACAGAAGAAGTTGAGATATTTAAAAATACTGACACTAATAAGCTGAATAAAAATTTTAGTGGATAAATATAAAATACAATCACAAAAAGAAGGAGTGAATTTAGTGTAATTGTGTAAGGTTTTACAAGACCATATCTTCTAAAAAAAATGTAATGATTATACCATATCAAAATTAAGATTGCGAAGCACAATGCAAATGCGAAAAAGCCAAGCATTGTATTCATTAGTTCGGTAAAAGTGTGTGGTACTTCTAAAGACACCACAAGTAAAGTTATTGCAAAAGCAAAAACAGCATCGCTTAATCCTTCCACACGAGATACTTCTCCACCACGCCAATTAAAATATTTCTCTTTACCAACTGAACCTTCTATTAATTTATTTCTAATCATTATTTGTCAATTTTATTTTTAGAATAGTTAATTATAAACATCTTTTCTATGCCTGACTTTTACAACAATAATAGTATGGATATTTTCTTTTATTTCATAAAGAATTCTGTATACATCAACTCTTATTCTGTATTTTTCTTCATTTGTTAATTTTACCGCTTCAACAGGTCGTGGATTTTCACTTAATTCTCCAATTTTTAACAATATTTTATTTAAATAATAGGTTGGTAATTTTTTAATTTCTTTAGCAGCCGATTTTTTAATTACGATCTTATATTTTGCCATTTTTCTTAAGATCATTCAATAATTTTTCGTAAGTGATTACCGGTTCTGATACTCTTTCTTTAAAAGCTTGTAAGTCTTCCTGATCTTCAATTAACTCTTGTTTGATTGTATTATTAATAATTTCTGAAATTGTTGTTGATGTTTCTGCTGCTTTTATTTTCAGGATCCTGTGTATTTCAGGATCAAAATAAACTGTGGCTCTTTTTGTTAGTCCCATACGAGTATCCTTTTTTATTTCTAATATAACGTTATAGCGTTATAACGTCAAGTGATAATTTGATGAAATAGGTTTAAAATAAAAAGTGCACAATGAAAGCCGTTTCAAAGTGCACTTAAAGAGATAAAATGTAAATCAATTTACTCAAGCACAAAAATATTTTTCTCTGAACATATATCTTTCAATATTTTAGGCCAAACTGTTACACTAACTTCTCCTAGGTGAGCTTTTCTTAAAAGATACATATATGTCCTGGACTGACCAATACCACCACCAATACTCAGCGGGATTTCATCATTCAAGATTGCTTTATGATACGGTAGTTTTAGAAAATCCATTTGGCCTGTAATTTCCAGTTGTTTTTTAAGTGTGTCTTTTGTTACCCGAATTCCCATTGAAGTAAGTTCGTGTCTGCGTTTTGTAACCGGGTTCCAAACTAAAATATCGCCATTTAATCCGTGCATAGGTTTGCCGTCTTCAGAGATAGTTTCAGTAACCCAGTCGTCGTAATCAGCAGCTCTCATTTCGTGTGGATATCCATCTTTCAATATCCAGCCGATTCCAATTATAAATACTGCAGGATATTTTTGTAATAATTTTGTTTCTCTTTCCTTGCGTGGCAGATCAGGATACATATCTAATATTTCTTCTGCATGAAAGAATTTTAATTCTTCCGGGAAATCAGGATATTTATCTGATTTTAATTGAGGGAACATCTCTTGTGCATGTTTTCCTGCTCCTGTTAATACTTTCCAAATCTTCTTAATTACATCTTTTAAGTAATCTAAATTTCTTTGATCCGCAGTCATAACTCTTTCCCAATCCCACTGATCAACATACGCACTGTGATCGTGATCGAGAAAGTAATCTTTTCTAACGGCTTTCATGTCAGTACAGACACCTTCGCCGACTTTACAATCAAATTGTTTGAGAGCCATTCTTTTCCATTTAGTGGCTGCTTGTACAACTTGTGCATCAATCGGGTTTTTATCGTAATCGTTTGAAATGTGAAATTGAATTGGTGTACGGGAACCGTCTCTGTCTAAATAATCATTTACTCCGCTGTTAACATCCACAATTAGTGGAACCTGAACCATCATCATATTAAGTTCTTTACAAAGGTTTTCTTCAATGTATTTTTTAACACCAAAAAGAGCTTCCATTGTTTCGCGTGGTGTTAATAGTGATTTGTAATCGCTCGGTAAGATTTTTTTTAAATCTTCATAATTACCAATACCCGGACCGGCAAGATCTGCTTTTTTGTTATTCATTTTTATCCCCATAATTTATGAATATAATATTAAGATTTTAAAAGAACTTTTTATTTCACTTTTAAAATTAACAAAAATAAAAAATAAATGATAACTAGAGACATCTGAAAAATTGGTTCATTTAATATAAAAGGCTTAAAAATTGATTTTTAAAATTTTATTTGCCTTTTACCTTAG
>PFGS01000057.1:0-2416 GCA_002783525.1 Ignavibacteriales bacterium CG12_big_fil_rev_8_21_14_0_65_30_8
AAAAGTTGAAAGCGGAATTAATCCAATCCCTTGTCTCGCCAAACCAGAAGCCAACCAATCAAGCGATAATCCCGAAGGTAATTTATCAATTATCATTTGCGGATACATACTGCCGGTTGGAGCTTTAATTGTAATATCAAATTTATTTCTTTCTTTTGGAAGATTTAATACTGCTTGGTTAATAGAATTCATTCTCTCTTCAAAAATTGAATTTCTCAGTTTCCAATAAGCATTGGCGGTTTCTGTTTTATTTCTGTAAAAAAGATAAGCTAAAAATATTGCACCAATATTTGGTTTTATAGTTAAAGTAATAGCCTTTAGTTTATTAAATAGCTTTTGGTCTCTAATTTCAATAACCGAAAGTCGCGCACCGGCAAATGAATCGGTTTTTGATAATGAGTGAATTGTTATTACAAAATTGGATTGTTCTTCTGTAATATAACCACCAGCAAGCAATTCGTCAGTTAATTGACGTATGGTTTTAATTTGCTTTAACTTGCCAGTTGGAGCAACATTTTGGTAAGATAAGTCGTCAATTATAAAAATGTTTTTTTCAAGCAGTAATTTAAGTAGTTGTTTTAAAACTTTACTATCAAACTCCTGACCAGTGGCGTTGTGTGGATTATTTAAGGCTACTGCACCATATTTTATCCAATTTGGATCTTCCAAAACTTTGGAATTAACTCTTTCAATAATTCCATTTATATCAAGATTAAAATCATCGGTTAGAGGAACAACAGAAACTGAGGGAAAACAGTGTTCGTAAGTCCAACTTAAATCAGGGAAAACCACTTCTTTTATTCCACAATGAAACCCAAGCAAGCCTAGACCAGAACGGGACGAACCACTTACTGTTAAACAATTTTTGTGTCTATATTCAGGATGATGTTTTAGAAATACATAAAGGAAGCTGTTTTCCAAATCTTTTGCCCAATCTTTGCTCTCAATATTTTCTATAAATTGATCAAGTAAATTATTTGCATTATTGCTTAAAAACTTATCAAAATAAAAAATTGCAGAATCTAAATCTGTCTTTTTTGAAAGTCTGCTTTCAATTTTTGAAACTCTTTCTGTTATGTTTGTTACAATATTTTCATTATGTGAAATTAAATTTTTAAATTTTTCTTCAAAACTATTAAAAGAATTGTTAGCCAAAATATTTCCAATAATATTGTTTGAAAAAGATTCATTGGAAGTTTCTACAATTAAATTTGGTTTTGGAATATCATTTTTATTATTTACTAAATTTTCCTTTAGAATATATGAAAGCAACTCTACTTCAGAAGCAGATGGAGTTCCTTTTAATTGAAAATGTATGTTTTCTATTACTTTTATAAAATCAGAATTTCCGGCTAAAAAAACAATAGAAAGTCCTTTTAATGACTTAGAAAATATTTCCGGAGTCATAAATCTTAAAACTCGGTTCATCATTTTTGCTTCGCGCGCAAGCGAAAGATGATTTGGGGCATTATTTACTTCAATAAAAAATAGCGGAAATTCTAGACTTAGCAATCTGAGTGCTCTTCTTGTTTCCTCTTTTGTGATTTTTCCTAACAATAAAAAACTGGGAGTAGTTGGCTGTTTCTCAAAGCTTTTACGCAACTCTTCAATTAAAAATGTTTCATTATTAGAAATAAACTGAAAATTTACCGAAGGAAATTTGATTAAATGCTTTGGTAAATCAACGGCAAACACAAAAACCCTTGATGTAGGATTTACCAAATATTTAGAAAGTGCGTGAAATAATATTCTTAAAGCCTCAAAAACTCCACCGGAAGCTAAAATTATTTCTCTGTTGCCCGATGTTTCACCAAGATGATATAATAACGGTTCTTGCTGATTTTTAACAAGCCATTCATTAAAATATTTTACTAAATAACTTGGTTCACCTTTTTTAAAGCCACCACGAGGCATATAAGGTGCACTCTTTTTTATTAAATCAAGTAAAAATTCTAATTTAGTTTTTTCTTTTGTCTCCCATTCAAGATGCTCAATAATTGCATCAAGATTATATTCGTTTAATTCATTATTTTGAAAATCAATCCCTAAAATCATTCTTAAATAAGCCGATGAAAGCCTTTTATCCTGCACGGGATTGCCAATATGAAAATTGACTTTTTCCTCTGCCGGAACTGGCGACAAAGCTGTTGCCTCGCTAACTTCTGAAACTTTTGCAGCTTTTACGGGGCTAAGCTTAAAATACTCTAATGGATCAATATATTTTTTCATAATATTTTAGAGTAGTAATTATAATTCTTTTTCTATTTTAGCTTTTGAGTTTCCAACGGCTGTTTGCAAAAATTGTTGAAACATTCCTATCAATTCTGAACCACTGGAAAAGTCATTTGGCGACAAAGAAACTATTGTTTTTGCATTTTTTAATGTTTGACTTGCTTCGGCTAAACGTGCTGCTTGT
>PFGS01000057.1:2457-2599 GCA_002783525.1 Ignavibacteriales bacterium CG12_big_fil_rev_8_21_14_0_65_30_8
CAGTTCTTCTTTGTCTAATTCAAGTTGCATTCTTTTTCTGCCTAACTCATCTTCTATTCTTTTGTTGGCAAGCGAAGATTCTTTTTCCAATTCTGTTCTCTTTAAATCATACTTTTTTAGCTCAAGATTGTTTTCGAGAAAT
>PFGS01000057.1:2676-2911 GCA_002783525.1 Ignavibacteriales bacterium CG12_big_fil_rev_8_21_14_0_65_30_8
CCGCCTGTGGTTTGAAGGCCCGATGGTGTATGAAGACCCCATACCCCGCTGGTCCGCGCCAGCCTATCAAAGCCGCGGCCCCGCGAGAACCGGATTTGAACACGGAAAACCGGCCGCTGGCCTGCAAGAAGGCCGAAGGAACCGGAAGCAGAGAACCGAAGGAGGAGGAGTCACATGTCATTGTTCGATTTGAGCGGGAAGGTGGCGATCGTCACCGGCTCCACACGCGGCATCG
>PFGS01000057.1:2960-3290 GCA_002783525.1 Ignavibacteriales bacterium CG12_big_fil_rev_8_21_14_0_65_30_8
GTCGAGCCGCAAGGGCGATGCCTGCGACAAGGTCGCCGGCGAGATCAACGCGAAGTTCGCCGGCAGCGCCATCGCCGTCCCCTGCAACATTTCCGACAAGGGCGACCTGCAGCGCCTCGTCGACAAGACGATGGAAAAATGGGGCCGGGTCGACAGCCTCGTCTGCAACGCCGCCGTGAACCCCTATTTCGGCCCCTCGAAGGACCTGCCGGACGACGCCTTCGACAAGATCATGTCGGCCAACATCAAGTCGAACCACTGGCTTGCGCACATGGTCCTGCCGCAGATGGTCGAGCGCAAGGACGGCTCCATCACCATCATTTCCTCGAT
>PFGS01000203.1 GCA_002783525.1 Ignavibacteriales bacterium CG12_big_fil_rev_8_21_14_0_65_30_8
GTCTATGGTTTTTTGTTCAGAAGATTTGATCTCTTTTGTTTTTTCTATTTTGGGTTCAGTAGTTTTATTTTCTGTTTTTACTGTTGGCTTATCTTCTGTCTTTTTCTTACTATCAGTTTTAGTCGGTGTATCTTCTTCTAATATTAAAATAGTCTGCCCAACTTTTACATTATCTCCTGCCTTTACTGATATTTTTTTTACTGTGCCTGAAATATTGCTTGGAACTTCTATTGTAGCTTTATCGGTTTCAATTTCTATAATTGATTGTTCTAAAGTTATATTATCACCTTCAGACACCAGAACAGTAAGGACATCCGCAGATTCTATATTTTCTCCAAGTTCCGGTAATTTAAATTCTTTACTCATAATTGTCCTAAAATTGAGCAGATAGATTTCATTAAGATTTCATAGGATTTAATTTTTTAGGATTAATTCCTAAATCTTTAACAGCTTTAACATGTTGTGCTTTTGTAATTTTCTTATCATCAGCAAGAGCAGACAAAGCTGTAAACACAATATGTTTTGCATCAACTTCAAAAAAGTCTCTAAGACTTTCTCTTGATTCACTTCTTCCAAAACCATCAGTTCCCAAAGTATAAAGTTTTTTAGGAAACCATTTTGCAACTGAATCTGGTACGGCTTTTACATAATCACTTGCTGCTATAAAAACTCCTTCTTCTTTTTTAAGAGTTTTTTTAATGTAAGATGTTTTCTTTTCTTTATCTGTATTCAGCAAATTATCTCTTTCAACATTCAGTGCATCGTTTCTTAATTCTTTATAACTTGTAACGCTCCAAACATTTACAGCAACATTATATTTATTTTCTAAAATATCTCCAGCTTTTATAACTTCATTCAATATTGTTCCGCTTCCAAATAAATTAGCTTTTAGTTTTGATTTACTTTTGCTAGCACTAAATTTATACATCCCTTTGATTATACCTTCCTTAGCTCCTTTAGGCATTTCAGGCATTGGATAATTTTCATTCATAACAGTTATGTAATAAAAAACTTTTTCCTGATCCACATACATTCTTCTAATTCCATCTTTTATAATAACTGCTATTTCGTAAGCAAAAGCCGGATCGTATGCAACCAAATTTGGAATTGTAAATGCAAGTAAATGACTGTTACCGTCTTGATGCTGTAAACCTTCACCCGCTAATGTAGTTCTACCTGCAGTTCCGCCTATCAAAAATCCTTTACAGCTCATATCACCTGCTGCCCAGGCCAGATCACCAACTCTCTGCAATCCAAACATTGAATAATAAACAAAGAAAGGAATCATATTAATACCATGTGTAGAATAAGCAGTTCCGGCAGCAATAAAGGATGACATAGAACCGGCTTCGGTAATTCCTTCTTCTAGAATTTGTCCGTTTGTTGCTTCTTTATAATAAAGCAAACTATCTTTATCCACAGGTTCATAAACCTGCCCGGCGTGTGAATAAATTCCTACTTGTCTGAATAACGCTTCCATTCCAAATGTTCTTGCTTCATCGGGTACAATAGGAACAATTAATTTCCCGATTTCTTTATCTTTTAAAAGTTTACCAAGTATTCTTACAAAAGCCATTGTAGAAGAGGCTTCTCTGCCTTCAGTTCCTTTATAAAATTCTTCAAACAATTCATCTGATAGTGTATTTAAGGGTTTTAATTTTGATTTTCTTGATGGAACATATCCGCCTAGTTTTTCTCTTCTTTCTTTTAAGTACTTTATTTCCTGTGAATCTTCTTCAGGTTTATAAAATGGTGCGTTGGCAATGTCATCATCTGAAATTGGTATACCAAATCTTGTTCGGAATTCTTTTAGTTCGTCTTCGTTTAATTTTTTCTGTTGATGAGTAATATTTTTTCCTTCCCCTGCTTCACCAAGACCATAACCCTTAATTGTTTTTGCTAAAATTACTGTGGGGCTGCCTTTATGATTTACAGCTGATTGATAAGCGGCAAAAACTTTTTCAGGATCATGACCTCCACGTTTTAATTTATTTAACTGTTCATCTGTCAGATCTTCAACAAGTGCTTTTAATTTTTCATTAACACCAAAAAAGTGATTTCTTATATAGCTACCGTGTTCAACGGAATATTTTTGATATTGTCCGTCAACAACTTCTCCCATTCTGTGGACTAATTTACCTTCTTTATCTTTTTCTAATAAAGGATCCCACTCACTACCCCAAATAACTTTTATAACATTCCAGCCTGCACCTCTAAAAATTGCTTCAAGTTCTTGAATTATTTTTCCGTTTCCTCTTACAGGTCCGTCTAACCGTTGTAGATTACAATTAATTACAAAAATTAAATTATCCAATTTTTCTCTAGATGCTAATGTTATTGCACCAAGAGCTTCGGGTTCATCAGTTTCACCGTCGCCGAGAAAAGCCCAGACTTTACTGTGTTTATTTTCTTTTAATCCTCTGTCTTCTAAGTATCTGTTAAATCTTGCTTGGTAAATCGCCATAATGGGACCAAGCCCCATTGAAACAGTTGGAAATTCCCAGAAGTTTGGCATAAGCCAAGGGTGCGGATAAGATGTAAGTCCGCCTCCCTTTTTTAATTCTCTTCTAAAATTTGTCAATTGTTCTATCGATAATCTTCCTTCCAGAAATGCTCTTGCATAAATTCCGGGTGAAGCGTGTCCTTGAAAAAATATCTGATCCCCATCATAATTATCACCTTTACCTTTAAAGAAATGATTAAAGGCTATTTCATACAAAGTTGCTGCAGAAGCATAAGTTGAAATATGTCCGCCAATTCCGCTTGAAGTTCTATTTGCCTTTACAACCATTGCCATAGCATTCCAACGTATAAGACTTTTTATTCTTCTCTCGATTTCTCTGTTGCCCGGAAAGTGAGGCTGGTTTTTTCTAGATATAGTGTTTATGTAAGGAGTATTTGCTGAAAAAGGAATTGTTATGCCGGCTTTTTGCGCGCGGATTTGTAATTCTTGCAATAATTCACGCACTCTTTGATGACCGCCGTGCTCTAAAACATAATCTAATGAATAAAGCCATTCTCGCGTTTCAAGTTCATTTGTTCCTAATTC
The DNA here is from genome assembly GCA_002783525.1 of Ignavibacteriales bacterium CG12_big_fil_rev_8_21_14_0_65_30_8. Classification (GTDB taxonomy): domain Bacteria; phylum Bacteroidota; class Ignavibacteria; order Ignavibacteriales; family Ignavibacteriaceae. The sequence continues at coordinate 3,050 of PFGS01000203.1, forward strand.
TTTTTCATTATCATTCATTTTTATCAAATCCTTAAATAAAATATTTTATCAGTTATAAAAATCAATTAAAAATAATCGATTATTATTAGGGCT
>PFGS01000142.1 GCA_002783525.1 Ignavibacteriales bacterium CG12_big_fil_rev_8_21_14_0_65_30_8
AGATAGGATATTGAGAGCGGGAAACGGGACTCGAACCCGCGACATCAACCTTGGCAAGGTTGCGCTCTACCAACTGAGCTATTCCCGCTTTTTTTGATTTCAATATGTAAAAAACACAAAATTGAGTTTGAAATATAATATGATTCATCAATTGTTGCAATTTTTGAAGTCTATCTTTTGCAAAGATTGAATTGTTTTTTTTTATTAAATTGTTACAAATTTAATCCAATTTTTTATGCAATATCTCATTTGTCTATTATTAGGTTATATTTTAGGGTCAATTCCAACTGCTTACTTATTTTTAAAAATTACTCGTGGAATTGATATAACAAAAAGTGGCTCAGGTAATGTTGGTGCATTAAATTCTTTAGAAACATCAAATTCTAAGATTATTGGTTTGATTGTTTTATTAATTGATTTTTTAAAAGGGTTTATTGTCGTTTTATTAATAACCAATATTTATCCTAATGTATTTATTTATCCTGCAATTGGACTCTGTGCTGCAGTACTTGCTCATAATTTTAATCCTTGGTTAAAATTTAAAGGTGGAAGAGGTTTAGCAACAGCCGCTGGAGGATGTTCATTAATATTTCCATTTTTGCTTGTAGCTTGGTGTGTATTGTGGGTGTTTTTATACTTATATAAAAAAAATATTATTATAGCTAATTTTTTTGCTACAGTGCTTTCTATATTTCTTGTTATTTCTATTTCTGATATTGCAATAAAATATTCTACTCCAAATGCAGAAAACAATATAATGATGATCGGTTTTACGATCTTATTATTATTTCTAATTTTGACAAAACATATAAATGCTTTTATCACTGAGATTAAATCAATAAATCTAAATGTTAGAGAGAAAAAAGATGCGGAATAAAACTAGATTTTTTTATTTGCTTATAATTATAATATTATTTGCTTCTATTTTTTACATATATCAGACTAAACAAAATGGACCTTATTTTTATAAATCTGATGCAATACCAACTCCAATTCCTAATACAAGTCAACCAAAAGAAGAAATTACTAATGAAATAACAAACGACAGAAATAATGTAATTACAAATGCTGTAAAAGAAGTAAGTCCTGCTGTTGTTGGAATAAACGTAATCGAAATAAGAAAATTTCAAAATCCATATAGTCCATTTTACAATGATCCATTTTTCAGACAATTTTTTGGTAACAGTGGAACTTACAACCAAAAAGTAAAGGAGTTAGGTTCAGGCTATATAGTTTCATCAGATGGATATATTGTAACTAATGATCATGTGGCAGGTAATGCATCACAAATAACTGTAACATTAACAAATGGAAAAAATTATTCTGCAAAATTAGTTGGTACAGACCATGCTACTGATATTTCCCTTTTAAAAATTAATGGAAATAATTTTCCTACTGTAAAACTTGGTAATTCAGAAAATATAATTATTGGTGAATGGGTAGTTGCACTTGGTAATCCATTTGGACTCTTTTCATTAAATAATAAACCAACAGTTACAGTAGGCGTAATTAGCTCAGTTGGTTTAAATCTTCAACCTATTTCTCAAAGATATTATTTAAATATGATCCAAACCGATGCTGCTATAAATGGCGGTAATAGTGGAGGGCCTTTGGTTAACAGCCTTGGAGAAGTTATTGGAATGAACACATTAATTTTTACCGCCGGAAGTCAAGGAAATATTGGGTTAGGATTTGCTATTCCAATTAATAAGGTTAAAAGAATTATAAAAGAATTAAAAGAAAAAGGTAAAGTTAACAGAAATTTTGATGTTGGATTGGGAATTCAATCTATCGATGAAGGTATAGCCCGAGCTTATAATTTGGCTTCTACAAAAGGAGTTATTATTACGCAAGTGATTAGAAACTCACCTGCAGATAAAAGTGGATTAAAAGTTGGAGATATTATTGTACAAGTACAGAAGTATAATATTAATGATGAAGAGACTTTAATTAGTGTATTCCAAGAATTTAGAGCAGGTGACGTAATTAATATTATAGTCCTTAGAAACAGTAAAAGGATTTCTTTAAAAATGAAATTGGAGAAAATTTAATGATAGAGCGCTATACTCGCCCCGAAATGGGAAAAATTTGGGAAGATCAATTTAAATTTGAAACATGGTTAAAAATTGAAATTTTAGCTTGTGAAGCAAGGGCAAATTACGGAGAAATTTCAAAAAAAGATATTAAAACAATAAAACAAAAAGCAAAATTTAATATAAAAAGAATCTTAAAAATTGAAGAAATTACAAAACACGATGTTATAGCTTTTTTAACAAATGTTGCTGAGTACGTGGGTGAACCTTCCAGACACATTCACTACGGTATGACTTCTTCTGATATTTTGGATACAACACTTTCCTACCAAATGAAAGAAGCAGGAAATATTTTATTAAAACAATTAAAAGAACTAAAAAAAGTTTTAAAGCAAAGAGCTAAAAAATTAAAGTATGTCATTTGTGTAGGAAGATCTCACGGTATTCACGCTGAACCAACTACCATTGGATTAAAATTTGCTCTTTGGTATGAAGAAACAAAAAGAAATATAAATAGATTAGAGAACGCAATTGATTCTATCAGTTATGGGCAAATCTCAGGTGCGGTTGGCACTTTTGAACATCTATCACCGAAAGTTGAAAAATATGTTTGTAAACAATTAGGATTGAAACCAGCTCCAGTTTCAACACAAATTATACAAAGAGACAGACATGCGGAATATATATCTACCTTAGCAATAATCGGAGCAAGTCTTGAAAAAATTGCCTTAGAAATTAGACATTTACAAAGAACTGAAGTTTTAGAAGCAGAAGAATTTTTCTCTAAAGGACAGAAAGGTTCTTCAGCAATGCCGCATAAAAGAAATCCAATTGTGAGCGAAAGAATTTGCGGTCTAGCAAGATTATTAAGAGCAAATGCAACAGCTGCATTAGAAAATATTGCTCTATGGCACGAAAGAGATATTTCTCATTCTTCAGTTGAAAGAGTTATAATACCTGATAGCACTATTACATTAAATTATATGCTGCATTTATCTGTAGATTTGGTTAAATATTTAATTGTTTATCCTAAAAACATGAAAACAAATCTTGAGTTAACAAGAGGACTGGTATTTTCACAAACAGTATTGCTACAATTAATAAATAAAGGTTTATCGAGGGAAAAATCCTATAAGTTGGTTCAGTCTGCAGCAATGGAAGTATGGAAAAATAAAAACAAGAACTTAAAAGATGAATTACTAAA
>PFGS01000037.1 GCA_002783525.1 Ignavibacteriales bacterium CG12_big_fil_rev_8_21_14_0_65_30_8
GTGATTTTTTTCTCATAGATAAATGCTGTTGAGCGTAGCGAAACAGCATTTATCTAAATCAGCTTATTAACCATTTACACAAAATTCTTTACACTACTATCTAAATTGCAATCTTACTTCATCAACAAAAGTTTTTTAGCAGAAGAAAAGTCGTTTACTTTTATTCTATAAATATAAACACCACTTGCAAGATTGCCGGCATTAAAGTTTACTTCATATCTACCTTGAGCCTTATATTCATTTACAAGTGTTTTCACTTCTCTGCCGAGTATGTCGTAAATTATTAATGTAACAAAACCATCTTTTGGCATTTGGTAATTTATTGTTGTACTTGGATTGAAGGGATTGGGGTAATTTTGTGATAAAACATAATCCTTTATAGTTATGTTACCTTCATAACTTATATTTTTATAACCAGTTTTGTCAAGTTCATTTGTCCCTCCACCGCCTATTATTACATTTGTAAGTGCATATTTTGGTGAGAAAGTACTGCTTACTTTAAGCCTTAAAATACTTCTCTGTTTCCTATTCCCTTTGTATCTACTTTGTACTTTATATTATTGTAATCTGTAGTGTTGGACTGTGTATATTTTACTTCGTCATATACACCTATTACTTTTTGTGTTTTAACATCTATAAGTTCTACTGTAAAGCTAACACTATTATCCTTACTTAAAAGTTTAACGGCAGATAAACTATCAGCTATACCATAATTTACACTGTAAGTAAAATCAGAGTTGTTGTTTAATATAAAGGAATCACTTACAAGATATTTATTAAGCATTTCTTCTTCTGATATAGCTGCTGTATCCGGGATAGAGTTAAAGTTAATATTCTGTCCGTCTACATTTATCTCCCCTATATTAAAGTAAAATTCAGTTCCGTTATTATACACAACACCTTTTCTTCCAATAATAATACTAGTGTTATATCCAGCCTTTGATTTATTTAATCCTAAATAACTTCCGATATTGTTTGATAAATTGAAATAAAAAGGTTCTGAACCAATATTTAGTGTGGTTGCATACATCTGGCTCTTTGTTCCTCCGTTGTTAAGCTGTATATATTTACCACTTATATTTAAGGATTGTAAAGTACTTGGAGACGGTTCGCCTACATAACCGGATAAATTCTCGCTCCAAGCTAAAACAACCTTAGAATTACTAACAGCTATGTTAATGTTTGGTGCCAAAGCATCTATTACTTCATTACTGTTGCTGAAGTTACTGAATACACCGGTGATTAAATTCTTTGCAACTGCCCAGCTTGGTTTTGGAATGCCGGTAACTCTGTTTACCTTTCTGCCCTCCCATACAGCATAAGCACCTCCGTTTATTGCTGTAATAGATGGGTTGTTATTCCTTGCAAAACCGCTGCCCGAAGATATAACTTGTGGAGTACTTTCTTCTATATGGTTAATATGATTTGCATTATCTGTTAATGTTAGGTGATATATTTGATTACTATTTTCATAAACTAATTGAAAAGGTTGAAGTGCGGACTTATACGCAGAAACAGAAGGATTAAATGTAGCAATACCAGATCCACTTATTATAACCGGACTGCTTGTGTACCAGCTAATTACCGGATATAAACCATATGCTAAATATATATATCCGTATTTATAATAAAGACCCGATGTTGTTCCGGCTATTTCTCCGTCAACATACCAAGAAACAAGTATCTGCCCGTTTGAGTTTATTGCTACTATGGGATTTGTGTTAAAGGCATCAATTTCTCCGGAGGAATGTGAGTATATAGCCAGACCGTTTGTCTGTTGAAATACTCCGTTTAAATATAAGTCCAATATTAAGTTTGAACCGATGCTATTATAAGCTTGGTAAACAATAGCTATTACGTTACCTTGTGTTGTATTAAAGTAATCCGCTGATACAAGTTTTGCTGTACCGGTAGAAACGGAACTGCCTCCGTTCATAATCTCCCAAGTTGCTCCGTTGTCAGTGCTTATCTCGTACCATACCCGATCCAAGCTTTCATAAACCAAATGCATCACTCCGTCCGGTGTACGCACTATTTTCCTCTGGCTGTTATTTGTGAAGGCATTTATATTGCTTGAAAGTTGGGTGCCTTTATAATATGCTGTTTTTGTGGTCGGACCTGTAATAATAAAATCCGTACCGCTTGTTGAAAAATCCCCGCCTGAATATTGATAATTTCTTCCGTTATAATTAATAGTGCTTACTGCTTTAGCGCCGTACTTCTGATTAGGATTGCTTCCAACTAAAATGCTAAGACTGTCAAAAGCATTATCTTTTAAAAAACCGGTTTCAGTTGCGGAGTAAGAATGATAAGTGTTATCAGTTATCGGATCTTTGAAAGAGATATTACCTATACTTATCCCACCAACTTCACCAAGATTGTTTTTAATTGTAAGGGGCCAAACAGTACGGAAATTACGTGTGATGGATTTAGTCAACTTTGCCATACCAACTGAGAAATTAAAAGATGAATTATATAAATTGCTGCTGTTACCACTTACATTTTGATTAGGTAACCAATTAAACGAATAATATCTCTGACTATTATATATAGTGTCAAGTGTTCCTTCGAAAACGGTTTGGTTTTGATTGAAATTAAATAAATCATAATCACCTGAAAAAACCTGATTTCCGTTTGCGTTAAGAAAACCGAAACTGATGCTTGGGTTTTCTTCAATTTTGTTAAATAATGTTACCGGTACTTTAAAAGCGCTCTGAGCCGGGCTTGAATTAGGAGACCAGAATGACCAAATGTATACAGTGCTGCTTAATGAAATTTGAGTTGCATCATTGATGTTAAAAGAATCTTTTGGAGCACCTTGTGATAGAAAAGCAAAGCCATTTTCTCCAACCGTAAAATCAAAATTGATATATGTATCGTGTGTCCAATATTTAGATGTATCTTGACTCCAACCAACATCTCTCAAATCAATTGTAAAACTTAAGTTTACCCCGTATGTACTTTGAATATCAAAGATCATCTTCCCCCAAGGTATAGTTCCGAAACTAGCTCTGTTTGCTGCCTTTGGTTCACTAAATGCAGCACTGCTATCACCTGTTAGCCCGCTTTTGTTAAAACTGTATGTGGGTAAAAATACTGTTTTATTAGTAGTAGTATCCCATACCCAGCAATATTCATTTGTTGATACTGTGATACTATAAGTCTGCGATCCGAGATTTATTGGGTTAAATATAATCTCCCCGGTAACACCTTTGACTCCGGAGAATAAATTATGAGACAACAATAGTAGAACCATAATAATTATTATCGCTGAGAGTTTTT
>PFGS01000161.1:0-2424 GCA_002783525.1 Ignavibacteriales bacterium CG12_big_fil_rev_8_21_14_0_65_30_8
AAAACCAACAGATTGCTATGATGGCAATGGGCAAGTTAGAAAATCCTGTTACAAAAAAAGTTGATAGAAATTTAGAATATGCAAAAGTATCTATTGATACTTTAGATATGCTTCAATTAAAAACTAAAGGAAATCTAAGCGAATACGAAGTAAAATATTTATCAGAAGTACTTAAAGAATTAAAATTAAATTATGTTGAAGAAGTGAATAAAGACAAAAATCCTCCATCAAATGGAGACGACAAAAAAGTAGATGGCAAAGAAAGTAAAAAATAAAAAAACTTTGAAAATTGGTATAGTTGTCAACACTACAAAGGACCCGGGAATAGAAATAGTTTCTTTACTTATTGAAAAACTAAAAAGCAAAGGATTTACTTATTATATAACAGAAAAAGTAAAAGAAGTTAAAAACAAATTAAAAGAAAAAATTAGTGATAACAGATTTTTAGAGATTGATAATCTTTGCAAAAAAAGTGATTTAATAATTTCTATCGGTGGTGATGGAACAATGCTTGCAACCGGTTACCATGCACAAAAATATGATAAACCTGTCTTTGGTATTAATATTGGCAAATTAGGATTTTTAGTTGAAGCGGAAATGGGGCAGCTCGATCTATTTGTTGATGAAATAACAAACGGAAGATATAGTATTGATGAAAGAATGATAATTACTGCTGAATGTGTAGGGCATAATATTAAAAAATTACATGCAATTAATGATTTTGTTATTGATAAAGGTGCCTGGCCCAAAATGATAGAACTTACAATAAAAGTAGATAATGAATATGTTACAACATTTGGCGCTGACGGAATAATTATTGCTACTCCAACGGGTTCTACCGGATACTCTATATCAACAGGCGGACCTGTTGTAAATCCAAAAGCTGATGTAATTACTTTATCTCCTATTTCACCACACAGTTTAAATATTAGGCCGTTGGTTTTAGCAAGTAATCAGGAGATTACAATTACAGCTTCTTCACCATTCAAAGATATTCATGTTAATTGTGACGGGCAGAGAGTTTTTGCTTTTTCACCACCTATTACAGTAAAAATTAAAAAGAGTAAAAGGCCTTTTAAATTAGTACACACATCACTTAATAATTATTTTGAAACTTTAAGAAATAAATTAATGTGGGGAATTGATCTTAGAAACAAAAATGGGAATAATGATGAATAATATAAAATCTAAAATTATAATTTTAATAACAGTTTTGTCTTCGGTATTAACTTTTTCACAAAATAAAAAAATTGAAGATCCAAGGACAAAGGCGCCGATGTTAATTGGTGAAATCAACAGAGAGGCATTTCAAGATTCTGTATTTTCCTGGTGGTTCAATTCAGAATATAATATGTATGAAGTTGATACAAACTCTGTACTAGAAGAAAAAGATAATATTGAAGATTGTGATCTTAGTATAGTTTTGGGAACTTGGTGCAGTGATAGCAGAAGGGAAGTACCTCGTCTTTTCAAAATACTTGATTACTTAAATTATCCTGCTGATAAGATAAAAATTTATGCTGTGGACAGGGATAAAAAAGGGTTAAATGGTGAAATTGATTCTTTAAAAATTGAAAGAGTACCTACATTTATTTTTAATAGAGACAATGAAGAAACCGGGCGTATTATTGAGTCACCTATAAAAACAATAGAAAGAGATATAATAAAAATTGTAAGGAAGAAGTAGAAAATTATTTTTCTACTTCTTGCAATATATCCATTAAAGTATCTTTTGTATCTTCAACTTCAACTAAATCTTGTTTAATTATTTTCTTTGCTTTTGATTTCTTTTTATTCTGTTTCTTTGGATTATTCTTATCCGGATAATTTTTATAAACATAAATTTCGTTTTTATAATTTCTTAAAATTATTTTGTTTTCATCGTGGTGTAAAGTATAATTTGGTATTATAGGAATTTTCCCGCCGCCGCCTGGCGCATCAATTACAAAATGAGGAACAGCTAAACCGCTGGTGTGCCCTCTTAAATGTTCATAAATCTCTAATCCAGTTTCAATTGAAGTTCTAAAATGGTTAGCACCTTTAGTTTCATCAGCCATATACATGTAATAAGGTCTAACTCTAATTTTTAACAATTTTTGCATAAGTTCTTTTACAACTTCAGGATTATCATTAACACCTTTCATTATAACCATTTGGTTACCAACAGGGCAACCAATATTAGCTAGTTTTTCACAGGCTTTTGAACTTTCTTTTGTAATTTCCCAGGGGTGGTTAAAATGTGTATTAACATAAATAGGATGATACTTTTTGATCATATTACATAGATCATCAGTAATTCTTTGCGGTAATACACACGGCATTTTTGTTCCAAGTCTGATTATTTCAATATGAGGTATCTCTCTTAATCTCATAAGTATTTTTTCAAGCATGTTATCAGTCAGCATTAAAGGATCACCACCGGAT
>PFGS01000161.1:2489-14106 GCA_002783525.1 Ignavibacteriales bacterium CG12_big_fil_rev_8_21_14_0_65_30_8
GGAAATTTTTTCATAATCTCCAACTTTTCTTTTTCTTGTGCAAAATCTGCAATACATACCGCACTGACTTGTAACAAGAAATAGCGCTCTGTCAGGATAACGATGTGTTATATTTGGTACTGGACTCATTGAATCTTCCATTAATGGATCTTCTTCAGAATCCACATCTTCTAATTCTTTTTTATCCGGAACACATTGCATCCAAATAGGATCACCAGGATACCTTATTAAGCTGGCGTAATAGGGATTTATTCTAGCTTGAAAGAATTCATCTAGATTGGTAGCAACATTTCTGTCAATACCAAATTTATCAACAAGTTCATCAACAGTATGTATACTATCTCTAATCATTTGTTGCCAAAGTTCCATAATCTATCCTAATTTGTTTTTAAAATCTTTTACCGTAAACAACTAAGCTGTCATTTAGCTTATAAAAATCATCAATTTGAGAAACTATTTTATAATTATTTTTCAAATAAAAATTTCTTGTATTTTTATAATCATCTTTAGAAGATGTTTCTATCAATAACCATCTTCCGTTATTTTGTTTTACAAATTCTTCAGCATGTTTCAATAATTTTTTCCCAATTCCTTTTCCCTGGTGTTTGGAGTCTACAACTATCCAGTATAAATCATAAACTGCATCAGTTAAAGCCCTAATACCTGTACAATGATATCCTACTATTTTTTCATTATCTGAGTAAACAAAAATATTATAATCATTTTGATCTTTGAAGCTAAGAGCTACATTAATTAATTCCATTGCCACTTCAACTTCTTCATCTGTAAAAGAAGAAATATTATTCAGTATTTCTTCCAGTTCTAATTTATCAGACAGCTTTATTCTTCGTATCATTCAAAGATCTATTTAGTGCAAATTCTGAAATACATTTCAATAAATTATCATAAGTTAGACCAAATTTATTTGCAGACCTGTAATAACCTGAATCTTCTGATATATCAGGATTTGGATTAATTTCAATTACATATGGTTTATTATTTTTATCAAGTCTAATATCAACTCTTGCATAATCTCTACATTTTAAAGCGTTAAAAGATCTAATTGCAATCTCTTCAACTTCATTTTTTAACTTATCACTTATTTTAGCTGGACAGACCGGTTTGGTACTGTTATAATAATCACTGTCAGCAATCCATTTACTTTCATAAGTAACAATCTGTGGTAATCCTTTTGGCAGTCCTTTAAATGTTATTTCAGAAATTGGTAAAATTGAATTACCCAAAACTGCAACATTCAATTCTTTGCCATCAATATATTCTTCAATAATTATTTCACTTTTGTAAGTGTTTAATAAAAATTCTACTTGTTCTGATAAATTTTTAAAATTATGTACCACAGAATTTTCTGAGATTCCAATACTTGCATCTTCTTTTAATAGTTTTACAATAACAGGAAAATTTAATGAAAAATCTTTTTTATCAAGTTCTTCTATTTTTGTTAGTGTGAGATAAGATGGACTGTCAATATTAAATGCTTTTAAAATATTTTTAGTTGTAGATTTGTTAAGACAATTTCCTAATGTTTGAGGTCGGTTTCCGGTATATTGATAACCCAACAATTCATAAACACCCGCAATGCAATATTCATAACTTGTAATGCCTTCAACAGATTCAACAAAATTAAAAATTACATCCGGTTTAAATTGGTCAATTTTTCGAATTACAGATTCTATATTGTTATCAATAGGTAATTGTTCAACACAACTATAATATTTACTTAACGAAGTACAAATCTTATTGATTTCATCAAGAAATCCCACTTCGGATAGATCGTGAACTCCGTTAATAGCTTCACCTGGCTTACCTGTATATATAGAATAGATACTTACAGGTGCATTATAGGCAACAAGTATTTTTTTGTCTTGTTTCAAACCAATCCGTGCCTTTTAGCAGAAATAAATAATACTTTATTTATCATTTCATTATAAGTCAACCCTGAGGCGAAAGCTGCTTTTGGAAAGCTTGAATTTTCTCTTGGATCTGGTAATATACCCGGTAAAGGATTTATTTCTATAACATTAGGTATACCGTCTGTATCTAATCTAAAATCTATTCGGGCCCAATCTTTACAATTTAAAGTATTAAAAGTTTGTTTGGCTGTTCTTTTAATAATTTGTTCTAAAGATTTTGAAATTTTAGCAGGACAAGTAAAAAACGGCATTGGATTATCAATAGTATCAATTATCCATTTAGCTTCATAAGAATAAATATGTGCTAAGTCGTCAGGAAATTCATCATAACTTAATTCTACAATAGGAAGTACTTCTACATTATCATTGTTACCCATTAATGCTACTGTAAATTCTCTGCCAGGTAAAAATTCTTCTATCAATGCTGTTTGATTATAATTTTCTGAAATACGTCTTACTTCATTAATTAGTTCTTCTTTGTTTGAAACAAAAGATGAAGAATAAATTCCTTTACTTGATCCTTCACAAACAGGTTTAACAATTAATGGAAAACGCATATCACCAACATTTAATTTTTTGTAATTGTTTGAAGTAGTGAATTTTGAATTTGGAATTTTATGATATGATAAAACTTCTTTTGTTCTTGCTTTGTCCAAACAAGTTGTAAGTGTTAAAGGATCAGATCCGGTATAAGGAATATTTAAAAGATCTAACATTGCAGGTATTTGTGCTTCTCTGCTTACTCCATTAATTCCTTCAGTAACATTAAATACTATATCAGGTTTATTTTCTTTTAATTTAATGTAAGCATCTTCATTACCCTCTATCATAATAACATCGTTATACAATTCAAGAGCTTTCTTTAAAGCATCTATAGTTTCAACTGAATCCCATTCAGCATACTTATCTACAGAAGGTTTTGTTTGAACTGCAGATGGTGATGAGTCGACAAGAATTTCTTGATATTGTATTTCTTCTTTAGGCTTTATATTAAAAGTCAGCCCGACCTTTAAGCTATTTTTAAATTTATCAGGTAAAATGAAAATCCTTTAAAATTTTTTTTAATAAATATAATTAATAAAATTATTAAGTCAATAAAAAATAAAAATATTTTTTTCCCCCCTCAAAAAAAATTTCAGGCAATTTTTGGATAGTTAAAATGTGAAGAGTAGTTGTTTATAAGATTTTGTTTGATGAGCTTGTTGTTTTCATTCCGTAAATTAATATCTCCCTGAATAATTTTAAAAGCAATACCCTTAGCATGTTCAATAATATCAGTATCATGAACTATGTCTATAAAATTTAATTCAGGCATTCCGCTTTGTTTGGTTCCGAAAATATCTCCAGGACCTCTTAGCTTTAAATCTATCTCAGCCAGTTTAAATCCATCTGAAGACTTCACCATTGAATTTAATCTGATGGAAGACTTATAAATATTTTTTTGGGCTGAGGATAAATATTCTATCTTCAAACCATCTTTCAGTTTATATTTCATGTTTTTTTCATCAGTAACTAAAATGCAGACGGCTTGTTTATCACTTCTTCCAACTCTTCCTCTTAACTGATGAAGTTGAGATATTCCAAATCTTTGTGCTTCATTAATTAAAATTATGTTTGCATTTGGAATATCAATTCCAACTTCAATAACTGTTGTTGAAATTAATACATCAAATTTATGTTCTTTAAATTGCTGCATTATTTTTTCTTTTTCTTTCCAGTTCATTCTTCCATGGAGTAAACCAACTTTTATTTTTTTAAAATATGTTTTAGTTAATGATTCAAAAAAAGCTTCTGCCGATTTTAATTCTAACTTCTCTGAATCTTCTACTAAAGGATAAACTATAAATGATTGTATACCTGAAAAAGCTTTGTCTAAAATATATTTATATATATCAGGTAATTTGGTAGTACTTCTTAAAACTGTTTTTATTTTTTTTCTTCCTTTAGGTAATTGTTTGATTACAGAAATATCCAGATCAGCATAAAGTGTCATTGACAAAGTCCTTGGAATTGGAGTTGCACTCATTACAATTACGTCAGGGATTTTACCTTTTTTCATAAGGGTTGCTCTTTGTTCAACCCCAAATCTATGTTGCTCATCAACAATTAGTAATCCCAATTTGTTAAATGAAACTTTTTCTTCCAATAATGCGTGTGTGCCAATAATAATTTTTGATTTACCTTTTGTAATATCATTTAGCACAGTTTCTCTTTCTTTTTTATTTTGCCCACCCAATAGTAATGAAGTTTGAATATGATCTTTTTTATGCTTATTTGAGAATTCTTTAAGAAGGGTACTGATATTTTTATAATGCTGATCTGCAAGTATTTCGGTTGGAGCCATCATTACGGCTTGGTAGCCATTGTCAGCAGCAATTATCATTGCGATAAGAACCACAATAGTTTTTCCACTTCCAACATCTCCTTGGATCAATCGGTTCATAGGCTGTTGATGTTTCATATCAGATAAAATGTCTTTTAAAGTCTTTTTTTGGTCATCAGTTAAGGTAAATGGAAGAAAATTGATGAAATCCTTTAACAAGGTATTATTGATATTCATCACAACACCGGTTAATTTATTTTTATACTGATATTTTCTTAACGCTATTAATATTTCCAGATAAAAAATCTCTTCAAATTTCAATCTTTTAACTGATTTTTTGAATAACTCTGAACTAATTGGGAAATGCATATTTTTAACAGCGTCATTTATATTAAAGAGATCATTTTGTTTGATAATATATTCGGGAAGTGTTTCGGGTAAAAAATCAGCATATTTTTCAACAACATTATTAATAATTCTGCGTATACTAAAATCACCCAAATTTACACTTTTAATATTTTTGGGAATTCTGTAGAAAGGAATAATTTTACCGGTGTTCAAATAGCTTTTTGTTTCGTTTTCAGAAATTCTATCGTAATCGGGATGAATAATTTGCATATCTCCATATTTTGATCTGATTGGTTTTCCTGAAACGGCATAAGTTTTTCCTTCCTGAAACACATCATAAATATATTTTATACCATGGAACCAAACACAATTAAAATTTCCGGTTGAATCTTTAAAAGAAACAGTAATTATTTCTCTCTTTCCAAATCTTATTCTATCCTTGTTTGTTATTTCTGCAATTATTGTAATTTCCCCATCATAACCATCTAATAAATATGAATAAGCTTTTGCTATTGTTAGAGTTGTGCTTCTATCCAAATGTTTGGAAGGAAAATAAAAAAGAAGATCTCTGATTGTTTTTATTCCAATTGATTCAAATGATTCTGCACGTTTGGGTCCAACACCTTTTACAAACTGAACTGATTCGTTTAAAATATTTTCTTTTTTGGAATTCATTTGATGTTCAAATTAATTGAAGTGAATAGTAAAAACAATATTTTATTATAATATGGGTATGTTTATTTTGCATTTGTTAAAATAAAGGAAAATTAATTGAACTGGGAAAATTTATTATCAACTGAAATTTACGGACAGCAGAAAAAATCTGTAAGTGATGGGCGCAGTCAATTTCAAAGAGATTTTGACAGAATAGTTTTTTGTTCTGCATTTAGAAGACTGCAGGACAAAACCCAGGTCTTTCCATTACCTGAAAGTGATTTTGTTCACACCCGGCTTACACACAGTCTTGAAGTGTCCTGTGTTGGCAGATCATTAGGGAATCTGGTTGGAAAAATATTAATTGAAAAACACAAAGAATTAGAAAAAAAATATTTATCATTTAATTTTGGCGAGATTGTTGCCGCATCTTGTTTGGCACACGATATTGGCAATCCTCCTTTTGGGCATTCAGGAGAAGATGCAATCTCTGAATATTTTAAAAATAGCGGTGGAAAAATTTTTAAATCTAAAATTACTGATCCAAAAAAATGGAATGACCTAATTAACTTTGAAGGAAATGCTCAAGGGTTTAGAATAATTGCAAAATTGCAAAATCCGGATATTAATGGAGGACTAAGACTCAGCCTGGCAACATTAGGAGCTTTTACAAAATATCCCAGAGAATCAAAATTAAATGGTACAGATGAAAAAATAATTAAAGGAAATAAAATTTACAGAAAGCACGGATTTTTCCAATCAGAAAAAAATATTTTTGAAAGTGTTGCAGACGGAATTGGATTAATAAAATTAAATAAAGTAAAAAGTAATTCAATTTTTTCCCGTCACCCGTTAGCTTATTTAGTAGAAGCTGCAGATGACATCTGTTACGGTATTATGGATTTGGAAGATGCTTTTAGACTAGGGATATTGTCTTTTAGTGATACCGAAGAATTACTTTTACCTTTTGTCGGTAAGAATCTTCGTTTGTATAACCAAAGGAGCAATCATGATAAAATTGGTTACTTAAGAGCAAAAACTATAAGCAACCTTGTAAAGCAATTATCTGAGTGTTTTGTTGTGAATGAGAAAAAAATATTAGATGGTAAAATGTATGATGATCTGATTACGCACATTCCTTCTAATAAAACTTTAAAGAGAATTAAAAAGATATCAAAAGAAAAAATATATTCTTATAAAAGTGTACTTGAAAGGGAAGCTGCCGGTTACGAGGTTATTGGAGGTTTACTAGATATTTTTATAACAGCTGTAAATGAAGGTGCGGAAGGTAAGCTTTCAAATAAAAATAAATCGATTATTCAATTGTTGCCAAAACATTTTTTTGAAAAAGATGGAAGTATAAATACAGATCTTTATGAAAGATTATTAAAGGTAACTGATTATATTTCGGGTATGACGGATTCTTTTGCTATTTCACTTTTCAGAAGGATAAAAGGGATTTCTTTACCGTCAAGTTGAATTATTCCATCCTCATTTCACGGGTCATCAAATCGGTAGTTGCTTTTAACGGGTCCTTATTTTTAAATAAAATATTGTAAACTTCATTTGTAATAGGAGTATCTACTTTCATTTTTTTTGCAAGCTGGGCTGCCGATTTACTTGTCATAACACCCTCGGCAACCATTGTCATTTCTTTTAACACTTGTTTTAACTTTTTTCCTTTTCCAATTTGCTCACCTACAAATCTGTTTCTACTGTGTTTACTCATACAGGTTACAATTAAGTCACCCATACCAGATAGACCTGCAAATGTTTCTGGCTGTGCACCCATTGAAATACCCAATCTTGAAATTTCAGCAACACCTCTTGTCATTATAGCAGCTTTAGTATTATCGCCAAATTTTAATCCGTCAATTATTCCAGCTCCAATGGCAATTACATTTTTAAATGCTCCTCCAAGTTCAACACCAAGAACATCAGTTGAAGAATATGTCCTGAAGTAAGATGTAATAAAAGCACTTTGAATTGTTTTTGAGGTATCAAAATCTTTAGATGCAGTAACAACTGTTGTTGGAATTCTTCTGCTAACTTCTTCTGCATGGCTTGGACCGGAGAGAACACCTATCTGATTTTCTGACAAAGTTGGGATAACATTTAAAACCATTTGAGACATAGTCAGCAAAGTATTATTTTCAATTCCTTTTGATACACTAACTAAAATTGAATTTTTTAATAAACTTTTATCAATCTTTTTAATTACACTTCTTAAAAATTGGGAAGGCACAGCAAGCACAATAATATTTTTATCAGTAGCTGCATTATTAAGATTATGAGTGATGATCATTTCTTTAGGGATAGAAATGCCCGGCAGATAAGTTTTATTTTCTCTTTTTTTATCTAAAAATTTTGCGTAGTCGTTTTTATATTCCCAAAGAGTTACAGAATGCCTGTTGTAGTGTAAAAGAATAGCTAAAGTTGTTCCCCAACCGCCTGCCCCAAGAACGGAAATTCTCATAATAAAATTTTATTATTTTTTCTTTCTGGAAAAGCTAAATTTATTTTCATTTCCGCTTAGTAATCTGGCTATGTTTTTTCTATGAGTAAATATTACCAAAGCTGAAAGCGGAACTATAAAAAATATTAATGTATGATATCCCGGAATGTTAACCTGAAATATATTTTCTCTTATAACTAATACCAGCGGTACTGAAATTGCAGCAAATATGGAACCAAGAGAAACATATCTTGAGATAGAAACAACAAGTACAAATACTCCAACTGCAATTAACATATCAATAGTAATTAAGAACAGAAGCATTCCCATTGCTGTTGCAATTCCTTTACCACCCTTAAAGCCTGCAAAGATAGTCCAAATGTGACCAATAACTGCGGCACCACCTGCAATTATTTGAATTACAGTTAAATCATCAAAAGGAGTTGCATTATTAAATGGCATTGTACCAACAAATAGACGAGCAACAACAACAACAGCAAGTGCGCCTTTTAAAGCATCCAAAAATATAACAGTAAGTCCTAGTTTAAAACCCAAAACTCTAATTACATTTGTTCCGCCGGCATTACCACTACCATGTTCACGAATATCAATACCTTTAGCCATTTTACTTATAATAATGCTGTTAGGTATTGAACCTAAAAGATACGATATGATTATGAGTGCTGCTAGATTTATCATGATAAACTATATTGTTAATTGTTTAACGAAATTACATATAAAAAGATTTATTTCCAATGTTAATTATACTAATGGCAAAAATAAAAGTTACAACTTTTTTCTAATTATTCTACGGAAAAGTTTAAGGTCTTCTTTTGTTGTGATCTTCATATTTATAGAAGAGCCTTCCACAAGGTGTATTTTTTTACCTACTTTTTTCATTAAGCCTGATTCATCTGTCCCTGTAAAATTTTGTTTTTCTGCAAAACTAATAGCTTTTAAAAAATCCTTATATTTAAATATTTGTGGAGTTTGTATATAATGTACTTCCTTTCTATCTATATAATCTTTTATAAAATTCTTACCTATAACAAGTGTGTCTTTAGCTTTTATACTAACTACTGCGTTACCTTTTTTTACAGCAAATTTAATAGCATTATTTAGAATCTTTAAGTCCAGCAAAGCTCTTGCGGCATCATGGACAATTATTAAATCATCTTTCTTTGCTTCTAAATTTTTAAGACAATTAAATACAGAATCTTGTCTGGTTTTTCCACCGGCTACAACTAAACTTACTTTACTGAATTTATTCCCCTTTATTATCTTCCATAATTTTATGTGATATTTTTCTTCAGCAGCTATAACAATATTATTTACGAGAGAAGATCTTTGAAATGTAGAAAGTGTATATGTTATTAATTCTTTACCATTGACTTTAATATATTGCTTAGGAATGGTATTACCACACCTAAACCCTCTGCCGCCAGCTGGTATTATTGCATAAGTTTTCATTTGATAAGCATAGCATCGCCGTAGCTTAAAAATCTATATTTATCTTTCATGGCTTTTTTATAAGATTTTATCAGAAAATCATAACCTGCAAATGCACTTGCAAGCATAACTAAAGTTGATTCAGGTGCATGAAAATTAGTAATTAAAATATCAGCGATTTTAAATTTATAAGGAGGATATAAAAACAAATCAGTCCAACCTCTGCTTGGTTTTACCATTCCAGCCGCAGTTATTGAAGATTCCAATGCTCTTGCTGTACTTGTACCAACAACAATTATTTTATTTTTTGAAATTTTAGCTTTGTTAATAGTTTCAGCAACTTTGGGTGTAATTTCATAAAATTCAGAATCCATTTTATGTTTCGTAAGATCTTCAACTTCAACCGGACGAAATGTACCGAGACCAATATGTAAAATAATAGGAACTATTTTAATTCCCTTTTTCTTTATTTTATTCAACAACTTATGTGTAAAATGCAAACCGGCAGTTGGAGCTGCTACTGCTCCATCAACTTTTGCAAAAACAGTTTGATAGTTGTCTTTGTCTGCAGGTTCAGCTTCTCTTTTAATATATGGTGGCAGGGGAGTGAGTCCTATTTTTTCTATTGCAGCAAAAACATTTCCGGGTTGATTAAATCTAACTGTTCTTCCTCTAGAAGTTGTATTATCAATAACTTCACACCATAGCTTATCATTAAAATATATTTTGTTACCAATTCTTACTTTTCTGGCTGGATCAACAATTACATCCCAAATACAATCTTCTTCATTTAGTTCTCTTAACAAAAACACTTCTATCTTTGCATTTGTTTTTTCTTTCTTACCGTAAAGTCTTGCTTGAAACACTCTTGTTTCATTTACAACCATTACATCGCCCTTTGACATATAATTAATTACATCGGAAAACTTTTTATCTTCCATTTCTTCTGTTTCTTTATCGAGGACAAGAAGTTTAGATTTATCCCTTGGAGAAACAGGATATTTGGCGATTAATGTTTTAGGAAAATTAAATTTAAAATCAGATAGCTTCATATCTTTAGCATCCTTTTATTTGTTTACTTATTTTTTATTTTACTATTTACCACTGCACGAGCAGCTGCAAGTCTTGCAATTGGTACTCTAAATGGAGAACAACTTACATAATTTAATCCTGTATTATAGCAGAATTCAACTGATTCAGGTTCGCCACCGTGTTCACCGCAGATACCTACTTTTAAATCAGGTCTTGTTTTTCTACCTTTTTCAGTACCCATTTTTACCAACTGACCAACTCCAGTTTGATCTAACACTTCAAAAGGATCATTATTAATCAAATCATTTTGAACATAAAGCGGTAAGAATTTACCTGCATCGTCTCTTGAAAGACCAAAAGTGGTTTGAGTAAGATCATTTGTACCAAAACTAAAGAACTCCGCTTTTTCTGCTATTTGATCAGCAGTTAGTGCAGCTCTTGGCAGCTCTATCATTGTTCCAACAAGATAATCTACTTTTACTTTCTTTTTTTGCATTACTTTTTCAGCAACACTTCTTACAATTTTTTCTTGTAATTTAAATTCATTTACATGACTAACTAAAGGAATCATAATTTCAGGTTTAACTTTTATTCCTTTCTTTTTAGCATCACAAGCAGCTTCAATTATTGCCTGAGCCTGCATTTCTGTAATTTCTGGATAAACTACTCCAAGTCTGCAGCCTCTGAAACCCAGCATAGGATTAAATTCACTTAAGCTTGAAATTTTAGCATTTAAATCTTTCACATTAATTTTTAATTCTGAAGCAAGTTTCTTTATATCCTTTTCAGAATGAGGTAAAAACTCGTGCAAAGGCGGATCTAATGTTCTTATAGTAACTGGTCTTCCTTTCATAACTTTAAATATAGAATAAAAATCTTTTCTTTGAAGAGGAAGTAAAGCTGCTAGAGCTTTTTTTCTTTCTTCTACTGTGTTTGCAACTATCATTTTTCTAACTGACATAATTCTGTCTTCGTGAAAAAACATATGTTCAGTTCTGCAAAGTCCAATTCCTTCAGCACCAAAGGCAATGGCATTTGCAGCCTGGTCTCCCTTATCAGCATTTGTTCTAACATTCATAGTTCTAATTTTGTCAGCCCAGTTCATTAAACTGGCATAGGTTTTATAGACAGAAGATTTTTTTGGATCTATAGTTTTGGAAATTAATACTTGTATTACTTCTGATGGTATGGTTTCTAATTTTCCTAATATAACTTCACCGGTAGTTCCATCAATTGAAATGTAATCACTTTCTTTAACAACAACATTTTTTCCTTCAACTGTAAAGTTTCTTTTTTTGTAATCAATCTTTAAAGAGCTACAACCGGCAACGCAAACCTTACCCATCTGTCTTGCAACTAAAGCTGCGTGAGATGTCATTCCTCCTCGTGCAGTCAATATACCTTCTGATGCATTCATACCTTCAA
>PFGS01000253.1 GCA_002783525.1 Ignavibacteriales bacterium CG12_big_fil_rev_8_21_14_0_65_30_8
TAAGTATTCATTAAAAACAATAAGTAAAAATTCCCGTAAGCTTATTGATGATTTAAGCGACATAGTTTGGCTGGTTAATCCTAAGAGAGAATCTTTATATGATCTTATATTGAGATTAAGAGATACTTACGCTGAGTTTCTGACGCATACAAGCATATCTTTCAAATCAGAAAATATTAAGGCATTTGAAAAAGTTATTTTAACTATGGAACATAGACAAAATATATTTCTGATATTTAAAGAAGCTATCAATAACTCAATAGCACACAGTAATTGTAATGAAATTATTTTAGAAGCTTCAACAAAAGGTAAAAAGTTAGAAATGACAGTAAAAGATAACGGAGAAGGTTTTGATATCTCAAAAATAAAGCGAGGGAACGGATTGGATAATATGAAAAGAAGAGCCAGTGATATAGGTGGAGATCTAAAAATTTTAATGGCAGATGATGGCGGTACTATTGTAAAATTTAAAGGAAATATTTTATAGAAATTTGTTTAATTTTATAATTAAGAAATGGAGAAGATGATTTATGATAAAAGTTGTTGTTGTTGAAGATGACAATGAAATAAGAGAAGGCTTAAGAATATTAATCGATGGCACTGAAGGATATTCATGCATCGATACATATTCAGAGTGTACTTCAATGCTAAAGAACATTGAAAAAAATAATCCTGATATACTTTTAATGGATATTGGCCTTCCGGGTATGAATGGAATTGAAGGGATAAAAAAAGTTAAAGAAATTCTTCCGGAAATAACTATTCTTGTATTAACTGTTTATGAAGAAAATGAGCTAATATTTGATGCTTTATGTGCTGGTGCTTCAGGTTATTTAATTAAAAAAACACCCCCGTCAAAATTACTTGAGGCAATAAAAGAAGCCTCTAACGGCGGCTCACCAATGAGTTCTCATATTGCCAGAAAAGTGATTGAATCTTTTCAGAAGAAAGGGAAAAATATTGATAAAAAAAACGAATATGTTTTGACTAAAAGAGAAAAAGAAATTTTAAGTGGATTAGTCGGTGGAAATAATTTTAAAGCAATAGCTGATTCTCTATTTATTAGTGTTGAAACAGTACGCTTTCATTTCAGAAATATTTATAAAAAACTACATGTTCATTCACAGTCAGAAGCTGTTGTAAAAGCTATAAAAGAAGGCATTGTATAGTATATTGTTTATTTGAAAAAATATTATATTTTTACCACTTCAATTAGGTGGCAAAAAACACATAATTTATTAAAATACCTATATTTAGGTAGTAGTAAGAATTGATATAAATAGATACATTGATACTAATAAAAAGCAATCAATTGATTCTTAGTTAAATATTATTATCTTAATTAAAAAAAAGGGACCTTTATAGAATAAATTCTACAGCTTTCCAGACTATTTTCGAATTTTATTTTTTTTCTATAAAGTTCATTTCTAAATTTATGCTTATTACTAAAATTAAATGGTTTATTTTAGATTATTTTAATATTAGTTCTAATAATTTAAAGTTTAGATTGCAACACATCAACTCTAAATCCCTTACAAGATATCCACATTACAGTTTCAAAAAAGAACAAGAATATTTCATTAAAAAAATAGATGAATTAAGTAGAGGTAATTCTTAATGTCTAAAATTTATAGAATTATTAACTTTTGTATATTTCTGATAATTTTTGCAAATCTTACATTTTCACAAACAGGTAAAATTGCCGGTAAAATTGTTGATGATAATACAAATGAACCATTACCTTTCGTAAATGTTATAATTTTAGGGACTAATTATGGTGCAGCAACAAATTTAGATGGGGAATATTCTATAATTGGTTTGTCACCAGGTAGTTATACAATAAAAGCTTCTGCATTGGGATATAATCCTATTACATACACAAATGTAAATGTATCAATTGACTTAACGACTAAAATTGATTTTAATCTTACAACTACTGTATTATCATTAGGTGAAGAAATTATAATTGTTGCAAAAAAGCCATTGGTTACAAAAGATTTAACTTCATCTACTTCAATTATAAATGCTGATGATATTAAAGAATTACCGGTAACAGAATTTCAAGAAGTCTTACAACTAAAAGCCGGTTTTGTTGGCGGAAATGTAAGAGGAGGAAGATCCGGTGAAGTTGTATATGCAATTGATGGTGTGCCGATGACTGATGTTTATGACGGGTCAACTGTTGTAGATGTAAATACAAACAGTATTCAAGAACTCCAATTTGTAAGTGGTGCATTTAACGCTGAAT
Organism: Ignavibacteriales bacterium CG12_big_fil_rev_8_21_14_0_65_30_8; assembly: GCA_002783525.1. GTDB lineage: Bacteria > Bacteroidota > Ignavibacteria > Ignavibacteriales > Ignavibacteriaceae. The sequence continues at coordinate 2,249 of PFGS01000253.1, forward strand.
ATGGACGTGCATTATCCGGTTATGTAAATATTGCAACAAAAGACGGTAATAATGACTTTCACGCAAATATTTCAACTTATTTAGGCTCCTATGCTAGTAATCATACTAATATTTTTAGAAATATAGATAAGATTGATGCTACCAATATTAGAAATATTGAACTTACATTAAGCGGACCAATATTAAAAGATAAAATCTTTTTAAGAACAACAGGCAGATGGATCTATTTTGGTGGTTGGATGTATGGTAAAAGAGTTTATACACCTTACAATATAACCATCAACCAAGGTTCCTCCGTACCAATTGAATCAAGATATATACTAATTGCGGATAGTTCTGTTGGAAAAGGTGACGATGCAATAGTACCGCTTAATGATAATGAAAAAAAATATGCACAAGCTAAATTGACATTTAAAATAATACCAAGTTTAAAAATAACTTATAATGTAATTTATGATAATGTAAAATTTAGAGATTTTGATTTAGGCTTTAGTTTTAATCCCGATGGAGATTTTAAAAAAGAAAGAACCGGATTTACAAACATTTTAGGTTTTACTCATACACTTTCAAATTCAACATTTTACAATCTGAATTTTACATATTTCAAGAAAGATTTTAATCAAAAAGCTTTTGATTATGATCCTAATGCACTTTATCCTAATGAATTACTTTTAGGAAAGCAACCTGCAGAAGTTCCAAGTTTTTTAACTGGTGGTATGCAGCATTCTGCCTTTGAAAGAAACACTGAATCAATAGGTGCTAAACTTGATATTACATCTCAAGTAACACAAACACATATGTTAAAGGCCGGATTTGAAATTAATAAACACAGGTTATATTTCAATAATATTAATTATATACAAGAACAAGGATTACAAGATCCTGAAGTCAGCTTAAATCCATATGCACATTTATATATTCCAAATCTATTTGATCCAAATGAAAATTTAAGAATAGATCAATACACTCGTAAGCCATCAGAATTTTCAGCTTATTT
>PFGS01000088.1:0-10979 GCA_002783525.1 Ignavibacteriales bacterium CG12_big_fil_rev_8_21_14_0_65_30_8
GGAGCAATTGGTAGTTTATTAAAAAGCTGAACCGTGTTTATTTGTCAAAAAGTTCTTTAAGTTTTTACATCGCGGGGTGGAGCAATTGGTAGCTCGTCGGGCTCATAACCCGAAGGTTGCAGGTTCAAGTCCTGTCCCCGCTACTAAGAAATAAAAACCCAGCCAACAGGTTGGGTTTTTGTTTTTTAAATAGTGATGAGGGCTGGTGTTGTTGTCCTTTGTAAACCATTGATCCGCCAATAACATAAAAAGTACCTTTAAATCCGTATGAATTTAATAGTGGAAAGACATTATCATATTGTGATTGGTAACCATCATCAAAGGTGAACAAAAATGCTGATTCTTTATTATCTGCTCAGGTTTTTACAAAAGAATCGCCAATACTTTGTGAATAGTTATTTATACAATTAAGTAGAATAAAAATACTTATTGTATATAAGTATTTCCTGACATTCATTTTTTCCCCTAAACATCATCTATAAAATCAATAGATCAGCAAATAACAACTGATTTTATAGTAAAAGATTGAACTGAAATTATAGTATAAAATCTAATCATCAAAATATTGTTCAAAGCAACATAATTTGAATGTATTCATTCATCTTGTTTTTAATCCATGTTCTAATTATAATAATTCTTTTTTTGACAAAGATGTGACAAATTTAACTTGTTGTTCTGTATAAATTTTACTTATTAAAATTATTTATTCTAAAACTAAAAGGTGAAAAATGAAAACAACCATTTATGCAAGGATGATATTTACATTAGCTTTTGTGGTATTTTTTGGAAATACAATTAATACAAATGCAGCACTATCCAAAAAGAAAACTGTTCTAATTCATGTAGTTACAAACATAAAAAAAGATGACGGGCCACCTTGTGTTGCTTTTGATATGGCGTTAACATATGTGGAATTAGGCTATAAGGTTGAAATGTTATTTGATGCTGATGCAGCTTGGAATCTTAAATTATTTGGTAAAGATAGGAAAAATGACTTTGATAGATACGAAGTACCTGCCGACTTAAAAAAATTAGTTACCCAACAATTTAAAAATGATAGTTTTTTGAAGGTAAAAGATTTTGGTGAGTTTCTTTCTTATTTAAGTAAAAAGGGTGTTAAAATTTATGTTAATGGAACTTGGAATGTATTAACAAGTGTAGAGAAAACTTTAAAAGGCAAAGAGAATATATCTGCGTATTTAATACCTTTAACTCTTAAAGAAATGGCGGAAATATTAAGTTCTGCAAATATTTATATGAGATATTAATTTATTTAATATAATATGTAATTGAATGTATAAAGTCACCTAATTATGGCGACTTTTTTATTTTTCTTAACTTATCAACTACTCCATTTAAGAGGCATATTATTTTATAATTAAAATAAAAAAACAAAGAAACTGTAATCCTCTTGTCAGATTATTTTAATTGCCCCGTTTATCTTAATCCAAGTAATTGTTAATAATAATTTTTAACAATAAAAGATTTTAATAACAAAGTATTATTCATTAATTAAAAAGGAGATCTTAATAATGAAAAAGATCAATTTTATGTTAGTAGCAGTTATGTTATTAACTGTATTTTTCGTTGGTTCTTTAACAAATTCAAATGTGCTTTATGCTCAGGATAATGGAGTAGTAACTGTTCAATCTAAAAAATTATTTGATGATACAGTTAGTGATTTGCGTAAATTAATTTCAAAAAATGGCATGATGGTATTAGCTGAAGTAAATCATGGTAAAATTTTGTCAATGACAGGATTAGAGGTTAATGGTATAGCTTTATTTGTTGGAAATCCTCAAATAGGGAAAAAGCTTTTTACTGCAAATCGTGGAACCGGACTAGCAGTTCCAATCAGAGTAAACATTTATGAAGGAACTGATGGAAAAACTTATGTTAATTATGTTAAGCCATCATCTCAGTTTGCATCATTTGAAAGTAAAGAAATAGGTATGATTGGAAAAATGCTGGATAAGAAGCTTGCTATGCTTACAGGTATGATTTCTAAGTAATCAAAATTATTAAAATTTATAAAGCGGTTAAAAAATTGTTTTAACTGCTTTAGTATTTACAGTGACAAAAACAAAATGGATATTTCCTATGAATAAAAATTTCAAAAGAATTATATTAAGTCTGTTTGCTTTAGTTGCAGCAAGCATTAGTCCAAACCTCTTTGTAGTAACACAAGCAGGATATGCAAACTTAAGTGACCTTGCTGTTTCTTTTCTTATCCCTTCAATAATTTTCATCTTCATTTTAATTGGAATAGGTTTTATTATTGATGAAAAAGATATAAGTAAGCAAATATTAACCGGAATATTTGCAGGTTTAATTGGAACTGTTGGACTGGAAATTGTTCGAGAAATCGGTTTTAATTTAGGAGGAATGCCGGGTGATTTGCCTAAATTAATGGGAGTACTTCTTTTAGATAGGTTTGCCCTTGGACCAAATACCTGGTCAAATATTGCAGGTTGGTCATATCATTTTTGGAACGGTGCTTCATTTGGAATAATTTATATTATTTTGGTTGGAAAAAGGAAAGTTTGGTACGCTTTAATTTTTGGAATTTTAATAGGTGTTGGATTTATGGTAAGCCCTGTTGCTGTATCACTAGGTGTGGGTATTTTTGGAGTTGATTTCGGAATAGGATTTCCTATAACTGTAACTCTTGCTCATATAGCTTTTGGTCTTTTACTTGGCTGGTATATTCAGAAAAAAAATTATACTAATAATGGAATTATAGATTCAATTAAAAATATTTTTTCTTCTACAAGAGAATAAATTTGAAACTTAAAAGGAAAATAAATTTATTAGAAAATATTGCAATCAGTAAGGTTTCAATAATCAATGCGTTAAAGGTTGCATTACTTGTAGGATTGATATTGAACGTTATCAATCAATTCACGTTTTTATATAATTATGAATTTCATAAAATCAATCTTATTAAAACTTTTTTAACATTTTTAGTACCATTCTTTGTATCAATTTATTCTTCAGCCAGTACAAAACTAAAATTCTTTGCATGGGATATTTCTTTATTTGATAGAGATCTAAAAAGTACAAGTTGTAATAAAAATGAAATTAGTATTAAAAAGGGAGAGAATATTAACAAATGCCCAACTTGTAAAAGTAAATTGAGATTAAAATAGACTATCAATTAGTAAGTTAACTGACAAGCTAATACTTAGATAAGTTTTCTGTAAATGGATTACCAGTTCATAGAAAATCTCTCTATATTTAGGAAGGAATAATTTTTCAGTATTACATTTTTATACAAATGATAAAGAACAGTAATGTTTTTCTTAAATATTAAAATAACTTTTAAAAATTATAAATAGATACAAAATGAAAAATGTTACAGAATCTTATAAATCAAATTTTAATTTAATTTTACTTTTAATTCTTATACTTCAGGGTTTTATTTTTTCACAGACTAATAAACACCCTATTCTAATTTCTATTTCTCACATTAATAATTCAATCAAACCGTTAGAAAAATCTGCTCTTGAAATAAAATTTAAAATACCTCAAGGTTATTGGTTGGGCAGCAGCGACCCTTCGGCAAGGAATCCGGCAGCAACATTAATTGAAGTTGAACCATTGGAACATTTCAATTTTGAGGAACCAATTTATCCTAAGGCTGTAACCGAAGGGGTTCCGGTTCATAAAGGATATACTCAAATTTACAAAGAAGAAATTAGTGTAATAATTCCTTTTACTACTGATAAGGAAGTGAAAAACGGTAGTTATGAAGTTTCTGTAAGAATTACTTATACACCGGGATTAAATGCAGGGCAATTGGTCACACATATAAATGAAAAATATTCAACAAATGTAGTAATAGATAAAAACTCAGAATTTCTTCAAGCAAAAATTCCCCAACCTTTTACAGGCAAGGTTCCTTCAGATTTTTTAGTTAAAGAAGAGATAACGGTTTTAGATGAACCTTTGAACTCAATATTATACAGATGGAAAGAAGGTACAGCTATTCCAAATTTTTTACACTGGATTTGGCTGGATCCGGATAATCACGGTAAGCATATCCAAACTGCATGGAATCCATTTTTGGGCAACACAGAAAATAATGGTTTTACTTATGGAGGAAGTGTTGCTTTGTTTAACTTAACACCTGAAGGTATTATGACCGGACTATTTCAGTTAAGGGTTTTACACAATGAAATATTAAAGACAAATTTTGCTATTGAATTAGTCTCTTGTCCTGCAGCATATCATAACTATTGGTTATCAGCGGAAATATCTACTAATGGGGAAAGTAAACAAATTCATTTCCATAAAGAAAATTTAACTCTTGGAAAAAATGATAGATTTGGATACGAGTTACAACTAGATGTTTTTAAAGACCCAAGATTTAGGTTTTATGGTTTAGGTGCAAGTACCAGAGATATTGACAGAACTGATTATGCACAAAGCGAAACCGGTGCAGTACTAGATTTTTATTGGATGCCTGCAGATCATATTAGAATTGGAGTTGGAGGAAAAGTAAGATCAGTTGCAGTAAATGATGGTGCAGAAAATAGAAGAGGTAAAGATGTATTTACCACTTCCGAAGTAAATACCGGTGGTAAATTTGCCAATGTACCCGGTATTAAAGGTGCTACAGTTTACGGTGAAAGGATTAGTTTTATTTATGATGGAAGAAACTCTGAATTTATGCCAACATCAGGTTTCTATGCAAAAGTTACTGCAGAATATAATCAAATCACTGATCAAGTTGTTACAAATCCCAATACGATATCAAATTATGGAAGATTTTTAGCTGATTTTAGAAAATATTTTTCAACAATTGACCAAAAATATACTCTCCTTTTTAGAAATACTTGGTTAATAAATACAAGTAAATATGTTCCATTTTTTGAACAAGGTAATATTGGTGGCGATTTTTCAAATCGTGGTTTTGATAAAGGTAGATTCTATGGACAAAATTCAGTTTTTGCTAGTATGGAATTTCGTTATCAGGCTTTTACAATGAATGTGATGGGAAGTCCAATGACAATAGAACTTGCTCCATTTGTTGATATGGGACAGGTTTTTGACAGCGATGGTTTTAATGGAAGATTTAATATAAATCCTGGTATTGGAATGAGAATTATAAATAAACCAAATGTTGGTATTGTTACTGCAATGGCTTATGGACAGGATGGTATTACACTCACAGGTGGAGTGCAGTTACCTTTTTAATTTAATTGTTGTATATATGTACAAGATTTGAGAGAGAGTAATATATCTTTCTTTTTTTTTATATAATAAGATTTAACTTACCGCAACTATTAATAATTGTAAATAATTTATATATTTGTAATGTAGTAATTAGATTTATAATTCAACTTAATAGTAAAATATGTCTGAAAGATCAAAGCTATGGTATCTTGAAAATTTTAATCTTTTAACTGGATTAAATAAAAACGAAATTGAACATTTAAGTAAAATTTCAAAGATGCAAGATTTTAATAAAAACCAACCTATATATTTTGCTAATGAACCTTCCAGCTCTATTTTTTTTCTTAAAAAAGGTAGAGTAAAACTTTCCAGAACATCAAAAGATGGAAAAGAAATGATATTAGGAATTATAAATTCAGGTGAAGTTTTTGGAGAAATGTCTTTCTTTAATGAAGGTGAGAGAACTGATTTTGCTACAGCTTTGGATGATAGTCTTTTATGCACTATAAACAAACAAGAGTTAAAGGAATTTGTAGAAAAATCACCTAAACTTAATTTAGAGTTAGTTAAACTAGTTGGGTTTCGTTTAAAACGTTATACGGAAAAAATAGAAGAACTTGTATTTAAAGACTCTTCACAAAGAATTATATCATTTTTGTTGAGGATTGCTGATGAATATGGAAAGGAACTTGGAAATGATATCTTTATTAAACCCTTTTTCAAACATCAAGATTTAGGAGATATAACTGCCTGTTCGAGGCAAACTGTGAATTTTGTTTTAACGGAACTGCGAGAAAAAGGAATAATTGATTTTGACAGAAGAAAATTAATTATTCATGACAAAGAAAAACTAAGAGAAATGACGAACTAAAAATAGTTCTGTCATAAATCCGACATATACATACCTCTATTCTAATATATATTTGAAATTAAAAAAATGATTTTAACATTATATGTAACTGATAATTGTAAAGCTTGTGAAAGAGTAAAAAATCAACTTAAAAGTCTATTACAAGATCGTAAAGATGTGACTTTGTTTATTGAAAACATAATTAAAAAAAATATTAAAAATATTTTAATTGTTCCTGCATTATATATTGATGAAGAACTATATGTGCTAGGAGATATAAATGAAGAAAAATTTTTAAATAGGTTAAAGAATATTTGATGTGTTAGTTATCCCCAAAAATAAAATTTTTATAATTAGAAATATTAATCACTACAAAAATACAATGAGAGCAATATTTATATCTAATTGAAAAGTATAACTATTCTACCACTTATGTAAAACTTTCCCTATTTATTTGTACTTAAAACATCTTTTCTCAATATTAATAATATTAATTAGAGTTTTTTTTGCAAAAAACATCCTTTGGAGGATTTATGAAAGCATTTAGGCAGCTTTTAGTTTTATTTGTTGTTGTCCTTTTCATCCAACCAATTATTCCCCAAGAAACAGACAAATCTATTTTAACTATTGATCGTCTTTTTAAGAATTATGAATTCAGGGGAGAAAGATTTGGTCCGGCTCGCTTTTTAGACAACGGTAAAAGTTATACAACTTTAGAACCTTCTGAAACTGTAAAAAGAGCTAGGGACATTATAAAATATGATACTGAATCCGGTGATAGAACAATTTTAGTTTCTGCTGAACTATTAATTCCAAAAGGAGATACAACCGCCCTTTCTATTTCAAATTATGAATGGTCTTCAGATAAAAATATGCTGCTGATATTTACAAACACAAAAAGAGTCTGGAGATATAATACAAAAGGTGATTACTGGGTATTAAATTTAAATACAGAAGAACTTAAAAAACTTGGTGGAAATGCGCCTGAATCCTCTCTTATGTTCACAAAGTTTTCTCCAGACAATAAAAAAGTTGCATATGTAAGTGAACACAATGTTTTTATTCAAGACTTATCAGATTGGAAAATAACTCAACTAACTTTTGACGGATCTAACACAACAATAAACGGAACTTTTGACTGGGTTTATGAAGAAGAACTTGATGACAGAGACGGATTCCGCTGGAGTCCCGACAGCAAAAATATTGCTTACTGGCAGTTAGATGCTTCCGGAATTGGCGAATTTTTAATGATCAACACAACCGATTCAATTTATTCTCATACAATTCCTGTTCAATATCCAAAAGTAGGAACAATAAATTCTAATTGCAGAGTTGGTGTTGTAAGTGCTGAAGGCGGTAAAACAACCTGGATGAAAGTGCCGGGTGATATGAGAAATGATTATTACATTCCAAGAATGGGCTGGCCTAATACATCAGATGAAATTTATGTACAAAGATTAAATCGTCCACAAAATAAACTTGACATAATGCTTTGTAATATTAAAACCGGTGATGTGAAAACTATTCTTAAAGAAACCGATGATGCTTGGATAGATATTAATGATGATATGCATTGGTTTAATGAAGGAAGAAGTTTTACCTGGATTAGTGAAAGAGATGGTTGGAGACATATGTATGTGGTTTCAAGAGATGGAAAAGATGTGAAATTAGTTACTCCGGGTAATTTTGATGTGATATCAGTTTCAACAATTGATTTTGATAACGGTTGGATTTATTATATTGCTTCACCAAACAACGCAACACAAAGATATTTATTCAGGGTTTCACTAAATGGTAATGGAAAAATTGAAAAAATAACACCAAAAGATTTAAGCGGTGTAAATTCATATCAGATCTCTGACGGATCAAATTATGCAATTCATACTTATACTAATATAAATACTGTAGCAACTATAGATCTGGTAGAATTACCAAGTCATAAAGTAATAAGAAATTTAGTTGCTAATAAAAAACTAAAAGAAAAATTTGATGCCGTTAAAAAATTACCTATTGAGCTTTTTAAAGTAAAGATAGAAAATGGAGTTGAATTAGATGGATGGATGGTAAAACCACCGGATTTTGATCCTTCAAAAAAATATCCTGTACTTTATTACTTGTATGGTCATCCTGCAGCACAAACTGTTATGGATAGATGGTCAGGTGCATTTTTGTGGTATATGATGCTTGCGCAACATGGTTATATTGTTGTTAGTATAGATAACAGAGGTACACCGGCACCAAAGGGTCGTGCTTTTAGAAAACATATTTATAAAGATGTTGGTACTTTAGCTTCAATCGATCAAGCTGAAGCAATGAAAGTTTTAATGAACAACAATCATTTCATCGATCCTGAAAGAATTGGTGTTTGGGGATGGAGCGGCGGTGCTGTTTCAACTCTCAATCTAATGTTCCGTTATCCTGATATTTTTAGCGTAGGGATGGCCGTAGCTCCTGTAACAGATGAAAGGCTTTATGATACAATTTATATGGAAAGATATATGGGACTTCTGAAAGATAATGAAGAAGGATATATTCAATCAGCTGCAGTTACTTTTGCAAAAGATCTTAAAGGAAAATTATTGGTTGTTCACGGAACAGGTGATGATAATGTTCATTATCAAAATACTGAAAGGTTAATAGATGAATTAGTAAAAAATAATAAACCATTTACAATGATGGCTTATCCTAATCGTTCTCACGGTATTTATGAAGGTCCCGGGACAAGACTTCATTTGTATTCACTTTTAACTTCTTATTTGGAAACTAATCTTCCTGCAGGTGGAAGATAATCTGATTATACCACAACCTTCTTCTTATTTATTTAAGAGGGGATTAGAATTAATTAAATAACAATTTAAAATATTAATTGACACGACCTTTAGGTCGTGTCTAAAAATTATGGAATGATAAATAAAGTAACTTATTATAGCACTAAAAAATATATTTCTTTTAATACGAAATATCACTCACCTTAATAATTTCAGCTTCGTAACCTTTTTCTTGAATATAGCTAATAAACTCAGGATTAAAATATTTTTGATGAGTTTTTTCGTATTCAGTTAAAAGCTCTTCTACTTTATCGTGAGGTAAAGTACATCTTAAATAATTTAATTCTTCTTTGTCATCATATATTTTGTAATAATAATTTTGTTTGTCAGGCATATTAACCTCTGTTATTATATTAATAAATTATACTAAAATCTTTTCAGCGTGCAAAATATCATTGAACAGTCCGTCTTTGATCGATTCTGAATTACTTTTTGCCTTTGCAAGTGAAGTAAGTATATATCGATTAGCTATAAAAACTTTCTTTGGTTCTTTTTCTGCTTGTTCAAGAAGTAAATAGCCTACATACAAATAGCTGTAAAGTTCAACTAAATCTTTTGCGGCAACATTTTGAAATGCAGTATCTTTTTTCTCTTCCACATATTTTAAACAATCATAAAATATTTCCCTAATAGTAATCAAATGATTTACAAGAGGCTGTACACCACCTTTATATTGTCTCTTTTCTTTTTCATCGAATAAATCTTTAAATACATCTTTAATAACACTTCCTATAGCTGCAACTATTTGAAGTTGAGAAGTACCTTCATATATATTTGTTATTCTTGCATCGCGAACTAATCTTTCAACTTTAAATTCCTTCATATAGCCTGTACCACCGTGTATCTGTAGAGCATCGTAAGTAATTTTGTTACACGATTCACTTATTATATATTTAGTAAGAGGCGTTAAAAAATTAGATTCTCTAACTATTTTTTTCAGTCTTATATTTTCTTCTGAAAATGGTTTTCCCTCTTTTTTAAGTCTTTCAATTTTTACTTCTAATTTTTCTTTTAAATCAATTGATTGTGCTGAACTATAAAGCAGAGCTCTATCAGCTTCCAGCATTACGCGCATATCTATAAGCATATTTGTTACAACAGGAATATTATAAATAGATTTACCAAATTGTTCTCTATCATGTGCATATTTTAATGCTTCTTCATAAGCAGCTTGTGCAATTCCTAGCGCCTGTGCACCAATCCCCATTCTTGCTCTGAACATCAGATCAAAAACATATTTTATTAGCCCGAATTTTCTATGACCTATAAGTTGTGCAGGTGTATCATTAAATTGAAGTTCACAAGTCGGAGAGCCGTGTATTCCAAGTTTGTTCTCTATTCTTCTTACCTTAACTGTTTCATCACCGTAACAGACAAACATACTTAATCCGCGTGCGTCCTTGGTTCCCACTTCTGAACGGGATAAAACAAGTAATACATTTCCATTTCCATTTGTTATAAATCTTTTTACCCCTTTAAGAAACCAATTTCCTTTTTCATCTTGATATGCTCTTAATTTTACAGATTGTAGATCTGAACCTGCATCCGGTTCTGTTAATGCCATTGCACCAGTGAATTCTCCTGAGCAAAATCCTGGAATAAATTCTTGTGCTTGTTCTTTTGTACCAAATTTAATTATTGTATCTCCAATATCCTGCAAGCTAAAAATATTCATTAAAGAAGCATCCGCTCGTGATATCATTTCCACAGCCATCATATAAATTGTAAATGGAAAATTTATTCCGTCTAATTCTCTGGGGAAAGTAAATCCCAAAAGATTTGCTTGTTTTAACTGTTGTAGATTTTCCTGAGTACCTGAAGCATAAGTTACTCTTCCATCTTTAAACAAAGCTCCTTCATGATCTACATCAGCAGCGCGTTCTGAAATATAATTTCCCGTAATATCACCTAATACTTCCAGAACTTTTCTATAATTTTCAATTGCATCTTCATAATCTACGGGTGCATAATTATATTTTTTTGCCTGTTCATAACCTTCTTCTGCTATTTCTATAACTTCTTTTAAATCTAGATTATTAAAATAAAATTGAAGATCGGTGTTATCTGTAAAATAATTTGGCATTTTAATTCCTATTTCAATTTGTTTTTATATGCTTCAATAA
>PFGS01000088.1:11085-13739 GCA_002783525.1 Ignavibacteriales bacterium CG12_big_fil_rev_8_21_14_0_65_30_8
CATCCCGGCTCTATGCTGTATAGCTCCGGAAATTCCAATTGCTATATATAATTTAGGTCTGACTGTTACACCGGTCTGCCCTACCTGCCTGTCAGGAGTTACAAATCCGGAATCTACTGCAGCACGGCTTCCGGCAACTTCTGCTCCGATAGTGTTGGCTAATTCTTCTACTAATTTAAAGTTATCTTTTGTACCCAGCCCGTAACCACCCGCAACTATAATAGGTGCAGCCTTTAGATTAACTTTATTTTCTTCCCTGTGTTGTTCAATAATACTTACTAATTCATCTATTGGGTCGGGCTTAAAATCAGCAATTGTAATTTTTTCTTTGTTTGGTTTATCAAGAAGATGTTTTTCCATTACTCCTTCTCTTACAGTTGCCATTTGAGTAGGTACATCCGGAGTGATAATTGTTGCAATAATATTTCCTCCAAAAGCAGGTCTTATTTGAAGAAGTAATTTTGGATATTCATTTCTAAGATAAGTAACATCTTCAATTTGTAAATCTGTACAGTCAGCAGTTAAACCACTTTTGGTATGTGAGGCAACTCGTGGTGCTAAATCTCTACCAATTACAGTTGCCCCAAATAAAACTATGCGAGGAACATTTTCTTTTACCAGTTTATTTAATATTCTGCTGTAAGGTAAAGTTCGATAATGTTCTAATTCAGGATGATCAAAAACTAAAGCTTCGTCAGCTCCGTATTTAAATGTATCTGAAGCTATGCCATTTACATTGTTTCCAATTACAATGGCTTTAACTTTGCCTGACATTACCTCTGAAAGTTTATGAGCTTTGCTTAATAATTCAAAACTAACATCAGCAGCTTTACCATCTCTTTGTTCAATAAAAACCCAAACTTCATTTTTAAATTCCATATTATTTCCTTTTATCCGAAAATATGATCTGTCATTAATTGATCTATTAAGTTTGATAGACCTTCTTTTGTCGGTTCTACATTTATTTGATTACCGCTGCCCAAAACTACTGATTGAACTTTGTGAACTTTTGTAGGAGAGCCTTTTATTCCGCATCTTTCAATATCTAATTTTAGATCATCCATTGTCAAAGTTTTTATATAAAGATTTCTTTCTTCAAATTCGTGAACAAGTTTGTCAATATAAAGCAGGGAATTTCCTTCAGTCATTTTTTCTAATTCCATTAATGATTTTGCACTTTTATAAGTCATTACCCTTTTAGCATCAAATGGACGAGGTTTTACAACATCTTTTAACACAGTTATTAAAACAGGAAATACACTTTCTACAATTTCGTATCCCCCATCTATTTTTCTTTTAATCTTAATTTTATCTTTTGTTAATTCAATAATTTCTTCTGCATAAGTGATTTGAGGGATATTAAGTTTCTCAGCTGTTTGTGGACCAACTTGTGCAGTGTCACCATCAATAGCCTGCCTTCCTCCAAATACAAAATCGTAATTATCAATTTTTTTAATTGCTTCACTTAATACATAAGATGTAGCAAGTGTATCAGCGCCGGCAAATTTTCTATCACTAATTAAATATACTTCATCGGCACCCATATAAAGACATTCTCTTAAAATATCAGAAGCTCTTGGCGGACCCATTGTAATTGCCGTTACTTTACCTCCATATTTTTCTTTTATTTGCAAAGCAAGCTCTAAAGAAACTTTGTCTTCATTGTTAAAAATGGCAGGTAATTTTGCTCGGTTAACAGTTCCATCATCTTTCATCACCTTACCTGAAATATGTGCCGTATCCGGAACCTGTTTAACCATTACTATAGAATTGTACATAATTATCCCATTATTTTAGATTTATGATCTATAACAAAAAATATTCCACACATTTTAGTTCATTTATATTGATTTTTAAGCTTTAATTAAGATTAAAAGAATTGATTTATGAATTTTAAGAAATAATTGGTCGGATTTTTCTAATTATTAGGAAAATAAGGGAAGGTTTGTATTAAAAGATTAAGAATATGAAAATATAGGTCTAATTCGTTTTATAATGTTAAAATTTTTTCCCAAACGTTAATTTGATGACTACAGGACTTAACAAAATTATACCTATTAGGTTAATAACTACAGTAACACCGTTTAACAAGTCACCCAGGCTCCAAATATTTTCAGCGGAACTTGTTGCCCCAAGCAGTATTGCTGCACAAAACAACCATCTATAATAAATTTTAATTTTATCTCCGAACAAATAACTTGCACATTGTTCACCATAAAAACACCAGGCAATTAAGGTAGAATATCCAAAAAGTAAGGATGCACCGAGCACAATCAAATTCCCAATTGAAAAAGCTGAAGAAAAACTTTGAGATGCCAAAGCAGTACTATTTAATCCTTCAGTCCAAATACCTGATGTTAAAATAACCAGTGCTGTAATTGTACAGATTATAATTGTGTCAATAAAAACACTTGTCATTGAAATAAGAGATTGTTTTACTGCACTACCTGATTGTGCAGTTGCATGCATAATTGCTACTGATCCTGTACCTGCTTCATTACTATATGCACCTCTTGCTGCCCCATACCTAAGAGCCATTAAAACAGTGGCTCCTGCAAAACCACCTTCAACAGAATGAAAATCATTAAAGGCATAAAAGAATATTTGTTTTAGTGCAAATAAAATATGATCGGAATTAATGGTTAGAACAATTA
>PFGS01000065.1 GCA_002783525.1 Ignavibacteriales bacterium CG12_big_fil_rev_8_21_14_0_65_30_8
TTTAAGTTTGCTGAAATGGCAACAAATATTGAAGCTGCCAGATTATTAACTTATAAAGCAGCTATTATGAAAGATAAAGGTGTACCTAATACAAAAGAAGCAGCAATGGCAAAATTATTTGCCAGCGAAATAGCTGAAAAAGCTGCAAATGAAGCAGTACAAATATTCGGTGGTTATGGATTTGTAAAAGATTATCCGGTTGAAAAATTTTACAGAGATGTTAAACTTCTTACAATTGGTGAAGGTACATCAGAGATACAAAGAATTGTAATTGCAAGAGATATTTTAAAAGATTAAAAGATCATGAAAAAAATCGGAAAAAAAATAACAGAAAATGAATCTTATCTTAAAAGAGAAGATTTTACAAAAAACCTAATAAGGAAACTAAATGCTGAGAAAAAGAAAGTTACTTTAGGAGGTGGAGAAAAAGCTTTAGAAAGACATAAAGCAAAAGGCAAAATGACCGCAAGAGAAAGGATCAATTTTCTTTTGGATGATCAAAAAGAATTTATTGAACTTAATAGTTTTGCCGCTTTTGATATGTATCAAGAATACGGTGGGGCTCCTTCCGCCGGAACTGTTTACGGTATCGGTAAAATTCACGGAAGACAACATTTAATAGTGGCAAATGATGCAACTGTTAAAGCAGGTGCTTGGTTTCCAATTACTGCAAAAAAAAATTTACGTGCACAGGAAATTTCAATGGAAAATAATCTGCCAATTATTTATTTAGTTGACAGTGCAGGTGTTTTTCTCCCGCTCCAAGAAGATATATTTCCTGATAAAGAACATTTTGGTAGAATTTTTAGGAACAATGCTAAAATGTCTTCTATGGGTATACCGCAAATTGCTGCAATAATGGGTCCTTGTGTAGCCGGCGGTGCTTACCTTCCTATTATGAGTGATGAGGCATTAATTGTTGAAGGAGAAGGTTCAGTTTTTTTAGCAGGTTCTCATCTAGTTAAAGCAGCAATTGGAGAAGACATTGATAATGAAAGTTTAGGCGGTGCAAAAGTCCAATCAAATATTTCTGGCGTTACAGATTATATAATGAAAAATGATGAGGAATGCCTTAAACAAATCAGAAGCATAGTTGAAAAAAACGGTGAAAGAAATAAAGCAGGCTTCAACAGAATAGAAAGTAAACCAACACAATTTTCTCCAAAAGAAATATATGGAATATTGCCGGAAGATCTTACAAAACAATATGATATGTATGATATTATTGCACGTATAGTCGATGAATCTTCAATTGATGAATACAAGGCTGGATATGGGAAGACAATAATTACAGCTTATGCCAGAATTGACGGGTGGTCAGTTGGAATTGTTGCAAATCAAAGAAGTATTGTAAAAACTGAATCTGGTGAAATGCAGTTTGGTGGTGTTATTTATTCTGATAGTGCAGATAAGGCAACAAGATTTATAATGAATTGTAATCAGAAAAAAATTCCATTATTGTTTTTACAAGATGTTACAGGATTTATGGTGGGCAGCAGAGCAGAACACGGCGGAATAATTAAAGACGGTGCAAAAATGGTAAATGCTGTTGCAAATTCAGTTGTACCTAAAATTACAATTATAGTGGGCAATAGTTTTGGTGCAGGTAATTATGCAATGTGCGGAAAAGCTTACGATCCAAGATTTATATTTGCATATCCAAATGCAAAAATATCTGTTATGGGTGGATCTCAAGCTAGCAACGTTTTATTAAGTATTAAACTCAAGCAAGAAGAAAAAAGCGGTGTAAAATTAACCGAAGAGATAAAGAAGAAATTGTTGAAAGATGTTACAGATTCTTATGAAAACGCAAGTTCACCTTATTATGCCGCAGCAAGAATTTGGGTTGATGAAATTATTGACCCGGCTCTTACAAGAGAATATATTTCAATGGCTATTGAGGTGGCAAACCATAATCCAGATATTCCTAAATTCATTACAGGTGTAATTCAGACTTAAAAATTTGAACAATAAATTTTTAATATTATTCTTATCATTCTTCATTTTTTTATGTATACAAATTCATCCCCAAAGAAGTAAATTATATAAAGCTGTTGAATCAACTTCAAATTACATAGTATCAAATATTAAGTTCACCTTAAAAGATAAATCTGATCTTCAACAAATTGATTCTATTTATTTGCAACAATTAAATTATCAACAGAAGGATTTTAAGGAAGCATTATTATCACTTACATTTGCATTGGTTCTGGTAAGAAAGGTGAATATCAAATTCCCAATTTTTGGTATGATCAATTATCCATTGGTTTCAGTAAGTGATTCTCTTTTTGAATTAAAAAATAAATTTACACTCAAGTATATATTTTTTGATACTCAGTTAAATGAGTTTGGAGACAAGGATAAATTATCTCATTTTTTCGGAAGTGCGTTTATTTCATACAGCTCAAACATTTTTGATTTCGATGACCTAATTGGTTATTTTATTGAAGTTTTTGAAGAAAATTTTAAGGTCCAATCTTCAATTGATAAAAGGGATATGGTAGCTAATAATTTGGGTAAGATATTTGGTGAGCTTCTTAAAAAAAATAAGAATATTTTACGTTCCCAAATTTTGATATCAAACACATTAAAATATTTTAATTATAATCTATGAAACCAATACTAATAATTGACGATGAAATAGGCATTTGCGAAAGTGTGAAAATGATACTTGATTACGAAGGTTATGAAACTGAATATGCAACTTCAGGCAAAGATGGATTAGAGAAACTCGCTAATAAAGAATTTTCAGCTTTACTTTTAGATATTCAAATGCCTGAGATGAATGGTTTTGAAGTATTGGAAAAAGCAAAAAACAAATTTCCATTTATTTCTGTTATTATTATTTCTGCACACAGCAGCCTAGAAAATGCAATTAAAGCTACAAAACTTGGAGCTTTTGATTTTATAGAAAAACCGATTGACAGAGAAAAATTGATCATCAGTATAAGAAATGCTGTTGAAAAATCATCACTCCTTTTAGAAAATATTCAAATAAAAAAATCTTTATTAGGTGA
>PFGS01000231.1:0-879 GCA_002783525.1 Ignavibacteriales bacterium CG12_big_fil_rev_8_21_14_0_65_30_8
TAAATAAAATTTTAAAAATCAATTTTTAAGCCTTTTATATTAAATGAACCAATTTTTCAGATGTCTCTATATAATAATTCTTTATTTGTTTTAAACATCAATCTAAAAATATATATATTCATATAATGATTTTTTAATAATTATTGAGTTAATAAATATGTTTAAAGGTGTAGGAACAGCTATAATAACACCATTTCTTAAGAATGGGGAAGTGGACTATAATTCTTTAAAAAAAATAACTAAATATCAGATAGATAATAGAATTGATGCTATTATAATTTTAGGAACAACAGGGGAAGCTCCGGTTATTTCTGATGATGAAAGATATAATATTATCAAAACTGTTACAGAAACAGCCAATAAAAAATGTAAAATAATAATTGGAACAGGAAGCAACGATCCACAAAAAGTAATATACTGGAATAAACAAGCAGAGGAATTTAATCCTGATGGTTTATTGATTGTGAATCCGTATTATAATAAAGGTACTCAAGATAGTTTAGTTAATTATTATTCCTATATAGCATCAAATACAAAACTGCCAATTATATTATATAATGTTCCTTCCAGAACAAGTATGAATTTACTACCAGAAACAGTTATAAAAATCCATAAGAATAGTAAAAATGTAGTTGCAGTTAAGGAAGCAAGCGGGAGCATATCACAAATTGCGCATCTATGTTCAATTAAAACAAAATCATTATTGGTATATTCAGGTAATGATGATCAAACACTACCTATTATGTCACTTGGAGCAAATGGTGTAATCTCTGTGTTTTCAAATTCTTATCCTAAACAAATGAAGCGAATTGTAGATAATTATTTAAATAATAAATGCGAAAAGGCTCTTTCTTATCATAATAAATATCTTAAAATGAT
>PFGS01000231.1:886-3181 GCA_002783525.1 Ignavibacteriales bacterium CG12_big_fil_rev_8_21_14_0_65_30_8
CTTTTTATAGAAACAAATCCTGCTCCTATAAAATATGTAATGAGCAAACTTGGATTCTGTGAAAATAAATTGAGATTGCCTCTTGGATCAATATCTGAAAAAAGTAAAAAAATATTAAATAAATCTATGGCAGAGATCAAATAAGAATGAAAAAATTAAAATTTGGTGTAATAGGATATACCGGCAAATTAGGAAAAGAAGTAGTAAATCTTTTTGAAGAGAAAGGCTGCAAATTAGTCCTTAAAGTTAATAGCAAAAAAACAGAACAATTAGAAAAACCGGATGTTATAATTGAGTGTGGTTTATCAAATACTGTAGATCAATCAATAAAACTTGCTGAAAAATTATTAGTCCCAATTGTTGTTGCAACAACCGGACTTTCACCTGATCAAATTAAAGGATTAAGACATTTATCAAAGTATGTACCGGTAATTTTAAGCAGTAATTATTCTTACGGTATTCAAGTTTTATTAAAATTAGTTGAAGAAAGCAGTAAAAAATTAAAAGATTGGGATGTTGAAATATCTGAAGTACACCATAGATTTAAGAAAGACATACCTTCCGGTACAGCAAAAATGATTAAAGAAAAAGTAAAAAGAGAAGATGTTCAGGTTAATTCTTCCAGAATAGGAAACGTTCAGGGAGAGCATACAATAAAATATGGTGGTCTAGGAGAGGTTTTATCTATTTCACATAGAGCAACATCCAGAAAAACATTTGCAGAAGGAATTTTGAAAAGTGTTAATTATATATTAAAAAAGAAAAAAGGATTATTCTCTTTTAAGGATGTAGTAGAAAATAAACAATAAGAAGGCTAATTATGGACTCATACGAAATAATAAAATATATATCTGATTCTGAGAAGAAAACTCCTATTAAAGTTTATCTGAATGGTGCGTTGGGAGAAATAGATTTTGGAGAGTTAGATTTTTATGGCAATGAAATTTCCGGAATTCTTTTTTGCGAATTTGATGAATTCAATGAATTATATTTTAAGAATAAAGAAAAAATAAAAAAACACAGAATAGAAAATGATAGAAGAAACTCCGCTATTCCGCTTGCAGATCTTACAAAATACAATGCACGAATAGAACCTGGCTCTTTTATTAGAGATTTAGTTGAAATTGGGGACAATTGTGTAATTATGATGGGAGCAGTTTTAAATATTGGAGCTGTCATTGGTAAAAATACAATGATAGATATGAACGTGGTTGTTGGGGGAAGAGCAATTGTGGGTGATAACTGTCACATCGGTGCCGGTACTGTTTTAGCCGGTGTAGTTGAACCACCAAGTGCAGATCCTGTAATTATTGAAGATAATGTTTTAACAGGTGCTAATGTAGTTGTATTAGAGGGAGTAAAAATTGGGAAGGGATCAGTAATTGCTGCGGGCTCTGTGGTAATTGAAAATGTTGAACCAAATTCCGTAATGGTGGGTGTACCAGCTCGTAAAATTAAAACAGTGGATGAAAAAACAAAAAGCAAAACTCAGTTGATGGAATCTCTGAGAATTCTGAAAAAATAATGTTTTTTTATAAATAGAATTTGTTAATTGTTTACAATTATGAATGAATGAATGTAATTTTTTATTTGTTCAAATTTTCATTTATTCTACATAAATTCATACAGACATTCAAACATACTTTCTAAAAAGTAAGATACTTTTTTATTTTCATCTAAAAATTTAACTTAGGGAACATAAAATTTGAGAGTTATTGTTCAAAAATACGGGGGAAGCAGTGTTGCTGATTTTGATAAAATAAAACTCATTGCTAAAAAAATTTTTGATATAGCAGATAATAACACTAGAATTGTTGTAGTAGTTTCGGCAATGGGTAAAACTACCAATCAATTTATTCAAATGGCAAAAGAAATATCTGAGAACCCGCCACGAAGAGAAATGGACATGCTTTTAAGTACAGGAGAGAGAATAACAATGTCTTTGTTATGTATGGCATTAAGTGAACTGGGTAAAGATTCAATATCGTTAACAGGTTCTCAATGCGGCATTATTACAGATGACAGACATAATAACGCAAGAGTGATTGAAGTTAGACCTTTCCGTGTTCAGGATGAATTGGCAAAAGGGAAGGTGGTTGTAGTTGGGGGCTTTCAAGGTGTAAGTTATAAAAGAGATATTACTACATTAGGCAGAGGCGGTTCTGATACAACTGCAGTAGCATTAGCTGCTGCATTAAATGCGGAAAGATGTGAAATTTATTCTGATATTGATGGTGTTTACTCTGCTGATCCTTCTATTATTAAAAATGCAAAACACTTAAAGGAAATTTCATA
>PFGS01000213.1 GCA_002783525.1 Ignavibacteriales bacterium CG12_big_fil_rev_8_21_14_0_65_30_8
GATTACTTGATAAAATTGATTATAATTTAATCAAAAAAAATCCTAAAATTTTGGTAGGATATAGTGACATTACAGCTCTTCAATTGGCTATTTTTAAGAAAACGAGACTAATTACTTTCTCTGGTCCAATGGTAGTCTCTGATTTAATAAATCAAATTCATAATAAATCAGAAGAAATATTCTGGAGTATGCTTACATCCGGAAAGAAAATAGGAAAATTGAAGTCTATTGGAGGAAAAGAAATTCAATATATGAGGAAAGGGAAAGGAATTGGTACTTTAATTGGAGGAAATCTTTCTACTTTTGTTTCATTGATTGGAACTGAATTTCTTCCAAAATTAACAAATTATGTATTATTGTTAGAAGATACTTGTGAACCTCCCTATAAAATTGACAGAATGTTTAACCAACTAAAACTTTCAGGTATATTCGATAAATCTAAAGGGATAATGTTGGGAGCATTTAATGACTGTATTGATGAAAATTCGGAGAAAAACACTTTAACATTAGGAGAGGTGATACAAGATTATCTGGGAAAATTGAAAAAGCCGGTTCTTTATAATTTAAGTCATGGTCATATAAAAGAGAACCTAATTTTACCAATTGGACTTAAAGTAAAGTTAAATTCTTCAAAAAATTATATAGATTTTACAGAAAATGCTGTCTCATAAATTACTTGTTTGTAAATAATTATGAACTGTATCTTTAGTAAATAATATTATTATAATTTTTCAATATATATAAAATAATTTTTTGGAAATTCTTCTTTTATAGATTCTACTTTATTAAAATCATCAAACAATCCATAAACTGTAGACCCTGTACCTGTCATCAAAGAAAAATATGCTCCGGAATCTAATAGTTTTTTCTTAATATTTTCGATTTCAGAATATTCTTTAAAAACTACTTCTTCAAAATCATTAGTTAATATTTCTGAAATATTGTTATTCCGGTTTATTTGATTGGGAATATCACTCCATTCTATTTTGTTATTTTTAAGAGTAATTAAATTAAATGCCCATTTAGTACTTATATGAATTCCGGGATTTATTAATAAAATGTATCCTTGTAATTTTAGATCAATATTTTGTAATATCTCACCTCTGGAACTTGCAAAAGATGGTGTTGGGTTTATAAAAAAGGGAGCATCAGACCCCAATTTTAGTGCAAAATTCATTAATTCCTTATCAGAATAATTCAACCCAAATAATGTTATTAAAGATTTTAATGTTGTTGCAGCATTTGAACTCCCACCCCCTAAACCTGCACCAATAGGAATATTCTTTTCTAAATAGATATTACAATTAAATTTTTTATTTGATTCTTTTTCTAATAATTCTTTTGCCTTAATAATTAGATTTTCTTTTAAAAGTTCTGGATTATTCAAATCAAAATTAAAAGTATCAGATTTGGTTAAAGTAATTTTATCTGATAATTTCAAAGGATAAAAAATAGTATTTAGATTATGATAGCCGTCAGATCTTTTATCAATTACATTCAATCCAAGGTTTATTTTGGCCGGAGAATTTACAACTAATTTATCCATCTAATAATTTTTTTATTTTTTTAATATGTTCAGGTGATGAACCACAACAAGCACCAACAAATAATGGTTTTTTATCTAAATATTTTTCAATTGTTTCGGAATATTCATCTGGAGGAACTCCGCATTTAATATTTTCATTCTTAAAAGTGCCGTCGCCACAATTCAAATATACTCCCCAGTTAAAATCCAGATCAATTTCTTCAAATATCTTCTTAAAAGTTGATATCATTATGCAATTAAATGAAACTGCAAGTGGGTTGTATTTTTTAATAAAATTTATGACATCAATTAATTTTTCACCTGACAAAATATTTAATTCTTCAGTTATAAATAAACTAATAACAAATGGAAAATTGTTTTTTTTACAATGTTCGCAAATTATTCTAATTTCATCTAAATGACTTTGAGTTTCATTTAATACAAAATCGCATTCATTTTCAAATAATAAATCTATATGTTTTTTATGATTATTTTCTATCTCGGAATTACTTAATGCTCTTTCAACTTGATAACAATCTTCTGCGGGTGGGTTAGAACCGGCAATTAAAACTTCTGTATTTATTACTGATTCTTTTGCGATTTTAAGTGCTTCCTTTACCAGAATTTCAGATTTGAATGAAGAATGTTTTACAGCAGATAAATTTGTTCTAAAAGTATTGGTAGTAATAATGTCAGCACCGCATTTGATATAATCTGCATAAATATTTTTAATTATATCAGGGTTCTCGAGGATTGCTTTAGACATCCATAAATGATTATCAACAGGTACATTGTTTTCTTGAAGCAAACTTCCCATTGCTCCGTCTAATATTAGTGGCCTGCCTAATTTTTTTGATTTTTCTATGAAGAAATTATCCTGAAATGAATGAACCATTTATTTTGCTTTTTTAAACTTTTCAAAATAAGCTGCAACTTCATCAACAATTTTATTTAAATCGATATTCTTTATACACTCTAAATTATAAGGACATTCTTTTTTCCAACAAGGCGAGCATTCTAAATTTTCATCGTACAATTTTATGCCTCTATCATATAACTCAATCTCATTCCAACAACTAACACCAAACCAAACAATTATGTGTTTTTTAAGTGCTATTCCAAGATGCATTCCGAATGAATCACCGGTTATTATAACATCAGCAAAGTCTTCAAAACAAGCACCTTTTCTAACGCCAAGATTTGTAGGAGTGTTAATTATTTTGTTTTTAAATTTTGAATAAATTTCTTTATTTCTTTCTGTATCTTCAGTTCCACCCAAAAGAATTATTTTGCACTTTATTTTATCTAGTATTTTTTCAATTAAAATTTGGTGCTGTTCAACAGTAATTTTTTTATTTGGATAAAGTGTTGAACAACCTGTATTAAAGCCTACAACAAAATCATTTTCATTTAAGCCAATTTCTTTTTTATAATCAGTAATAAACTTCTTCTCTTCATCTGTAAATTCAAAAATATATTCTTTCATTTCATATTTTAATTCAAATGTTTCAGCTAAATATTCTTGCCCGGTTTTTTTATTTACTTTGAATTTCAGATTATTATCCATTCCCAAATTATAATTGTAGTAACTTCCTTTGTTCATAGGAATAATTTTCCCATCTTTATTTAGGCCAAAGCCAAATTTGTTTTTTGCATTTACTAAATTTAAGATTGA
>PFGS01000179.1:0-13322 GCA_002783525.1 Ignavibacteriales bacterium CG12_big_fil_rev_8_21_14_0_65_30_8
ATAATTTTTATAAAGAAGATAAAGATTTTGTAATTGTTGATGCAAGAAATTGGTATGAAAGTAAATTAGGTAAATTTAAAAATTCTATTACTCCACCGATGAAGAATTTTAGAGAATGGAAAAAAGCTGTTAAAGATTTAGAAGAATATAAAGATAAAACAGTTGTTACATACTGCACGGGTGGAATTAGATGTGAAAAAGCATCTGCATATATGGTTGAACAGGGATTTAAAGATGTTTATCAGCTTGATGGGGGAATAGTTACTTACAATAAAAAATATCCTGATACTTTTTGGGAAGGCAGTGTTTGGGTTTTTGACGAAAGATTTGCAGTTGATGTTAATACTAAAGATGAATTGAAAAGCGCAACAAATTGTGAATATTGTGGAAGACCAACATCGTATTATATTAATTGTCACAATGTTAAGTGTGATAAAATAATATTTTACTGTCACGATTGTAAAAAAGAAATGGATTATTGCTGTTCAGAAGAATGTAAAAAAGCACCAAGAAAAAGACCAAGATATTATGGATAATATTTTTAATTATTCTTCACAAAAAAAATGATATTAACTAAAATCTTATTCTTCTTGTTTATCACAACAATTCCGTCCTTGCTTTTCTCCCAAGCTGATACTGTAAAGACATATTATCTAAATAATAAAATTGAATCAGTTATTCCTATGTTAGATAGTTTAAAACATGGTCTTTCAATGTATTATTTTGAAAATGGAAATCTTAAAGAAGAAAGGCCTTATATAAACGGTAAGGTAGAGGGTGTTGTAAAGCAGTATTATGAAAACGGAAAATTAAAAGAATTATTTTCTATTTATAGAGGTAAAAGAGAAGGTATAACAACATATTATGATGAAAATAGCGGTATGATAGAAAATGTGAAATTTATTAACGGAAAAATAGAAGTAAATAAAGTTCCGTTTTATGTAGATAAAAATGATGATGTATTATTAAAGAAAACAATTAAAAAAATAACTGAAAAAAGAACAGGTGTTTTTCTTCCGCCCAAAATTGATGAAGATGATTTTAAAGATGATCCCGCTTATTACGTAAAAGCTGAAGTTATGCCGGAACCTATAGGTGGAATGGAAGTGATTTATAAAAAATTATATTATCCCAGGACAGCAATTGATAATGATATTTCGGGATCTGTTGAAGTAAAAACATACATTAATAAAAAAGGCAAAGTAACTAAAACGGAAATTGTTAAAGGTCTTGGACATGGTTGTGATGAATCAGCAGAGATTGCTATAAAATATTCAAGATTCAATCCCGGACTAATTAGGGGACAAAAAGTAAATGTTCAAATGATTATAAAACTAGAATTTAAACTTGACTAAAAAGTTTTAATATTAAATCTTAGTTTCTTTAAGATGTTAATTTCATTCTTAAATTTTTTGTTAATCAAAATTGTGTAATTATTAAATTCTCTTCTCTCTCGGTAATCTTTTCTTAATTTATCAAAAACATTATTGTTAGAAACACCTGATTTCTTTAATAATGTATTATCATAATTTATATCATAAACTTTTTTAATAATATTATAAATTGATTCTTCTAAAGTATTTTCTTGCTTGAATTTTATAATTTTATTTTTACTTTTTGTTTTATTTAAATGCCAGATATTTTTTTCTTTAAGGTATTTGCATAATTCAGAATAAATTTGTTTTGTGCCGTTTAATTTACCATCAATAGAATATCCGGCAATATGTGCCGTACCAATATCAACATGATTAAGTAGAACTTTATTAATATTCGGTTCGTTTTCCCAAACATCTAAAACTGACATTAGTTTTTTTATTTTTGATGTTTCTAGAAAATCACCGGTATTAATTACACTTCCCCTTGAGGTATTAACAATCACACTGTTTTGGTTTATTTTATTTAGATTATTTTTATTTAAAAGATGATGTGTTTTATATCTTCCTTTTTTATTCAAAGGAACATGTAATGAAATGATGTCAGTCTTGAGAATATTTCTAAGTGGTAAATATTTTAGATTACCTGTTAATTTTTTTAATGGGGGATCATTCAATAGCACTTTCATTTTGAAAGCTCTGCAAAAAGTATCAACTTTTTTTCCAACATTTCCGTGACCGATTATACCGATCGATTTATCACTTAATCTAAAATTGTATTTTACTGCTAAACTCAAAAGTGCAGTTATTACATATTCAGCAACAGAATATGAATTAGAGCCTGGGGCATTGCAAAAGAAAATTTTATTTTTCCTTAGATAATCTAAATCGATGTGTTCGAACCCAATAGTAGCAGAACCTACAAATTTAACTTTGGAATTTTTGAGTAATTTTTCATTTACATTAGTAATTGATCTGACTATGAGTATGTCAGCATTGCCTAGAGTTCTATTAGTTATAATTCTTCCATTTATAAGTTTTACTCTGCCTAAATGAGAAAAAACTTGTTCAGCTAATAAAATATTTTCATCAATTAAAATATTTAACATTAAAATTCTTGTTTGTTACAGTATAATAGAATATATTTTTTAATAAAATAAATGTAACTATATAAATATAAATTTTATTTTCCAATGTAATTAACACTTAATTTTGTGAGATGAGTAATGCTAAGCAAATTACTAAAACCCGAAATAAAAGATTTA
This sequence comes from Ignavibacteriales bacterium CG12_big_fil_rev_8_21_14_0_65_30_8, assembly GCA_002783525.1. Lineage (GTDB taxonomy): Bacteria > Bacteroidota > Ignavibacteria > Ignavibacteriales > Ignavibacteriaceae. The sequence continues at coordinate 2,639 of PFGS01000179.1, forward strand.
TTAAATGAGAAAAACCTTAGCACTCTAAAGGAAGTATTAAACGATTGGACACCTGCCGACCTTGCTAACTTAATTGAAGAAACATCAGAAAAAGATAGAGTAATTCTATTTAGACTTTTACATAAAGACCTTGCTACAGATACATTCGAATTTATAGAAGTGGAACAACAGATAGAATTAATTAAAGCAATGGGCAATAAAGAAATTGCTGCTATCTTAAATGAAATGGCTCCGGATGACAGAACCGCATTATTTGAAGAACTGCCAAGCTCTGCTGTAAAACAATTTGTTACTTTACTTTCACATGAGGAAAGAATAATTGCGCAAACTCTTCTTGGATATCCTGAGGATAGTGTCGGACGTTTAATGACTCCGGACTATATTGCTGTAAATCCAAATTGGACGGTTTCTGAATCTATTAAATATATACGAGAAAATGGAAAAGACAGCGAAACATTAAATATAATTTTTATTGTTGATGAAAAAGGTAAACTAATTGATGACTTAAAAATAAGAGAATTGATTCTTGCCGAACCTGATAAGAAAATAAATGATCTTATGGATAAAAATTTTGTTGCCTTGCATGTTACCGATGATCAGGAAAAGGCTGTAGTGGTATTTAAAGAATATGACAGAATAGCTTTACCCGTTATTGATAATAAAGGAGTTTTACTTGGATTAGTAACGGTTGATGATGTTTTGGATGTGGCTGAAGAAGAAGCAACAGAAGATATGCAAAAAATAGGTGGTTTAACCGCATTGGAAGAATCTTATAGTAAAATATCAATTTTTCAAATGATGAAAAAAAGAGCTGGATGGCTATCTTTATTATTTATCGGTGAATTACTTACAGCAAGCGCAATGGGTTTTTTTGAAAATGAAATTGGAAAAGCATTAATTTTGGTATTGTTTGTTCCATTAATAATATCAAGCGGAGGTAATTCAGGTTCACAAGCTTCAACACTTGTAATTAGAGCACTTTCTGTTGGTGAAATCAAATTGAAAGATTGGTTCTTTGTAATGAAAAGAGAAATTATTTCCGGAATTATTTTAGGAAGTATTTTAGCAATTTTGGGATTTTTGAGAATATTTGTTTGGAAATCCTTTTCCGATATTTTTGGAATTCATTGGTTTCTACTGGCATTAACAGTGAGTGTATCTTTACTAGGTGTAGTTTTATGGGGTACACTAGCAGGTTCAATGCTGCCGATTATTTTGAAAAAATTAGGTGCGGATCCAGCCGTTTCCTCCGCTCCTTTAGTTGCAACTTTGGTTGATGTAACGGGATTAGTTATTTATTTTAGTGTCGCAATATTATTTCTTAGCGGTACTCTTTTATAAACAAAATATAATTAATGAAAGGAATTATTTTAGCCGGCGGATCGGGTTCACGCCTTTATCCAATAACCAAAGTCTACAGTAAACAGCTTGCTTTACTTTATGATAAACCACTAATTTATTATCCTCTATCTATATTGATGCTTGGAGGAATTAAAGAAATATTAATTATTTCTGATTCAGATACAATTCCGCTTTATAAAAAATTATTTGGAAGCGGTAAGAATTTGGGAATGAAAATGAATTATGCCGTACAAAAAGCTCCCAATGGCATTGCTGAAGCTTTTATAATCGGAGAAAAATTTATTGGCAAAGATGATGTTACATTGATCTTGGGAGATAATATTTTTTATGGTTATTTGGATTTTCTTTACAAAGCTTTTGAATCTCATAAATATGCCACAGTTTTTGCATATAGAGTAAATGATCCCGAAAGATATGGTATAATTGAATTTGATAAAAAAAACAGAGCAATATCAATTGAAGAAAAACCGACAAACCCTAAATCAAATTACGCGGTTCCCGGTATTTATATTTACGATAATAATGTAGTGAAAATTTCTAAAAATCTAAAACCATCAAAAAGAGGTGAATTAGAAATTACTGATGTAAATAAGGAATATTTAAAACAAAAAAAATTATTCGTACAAAAAATTGGAAGAGGGATTGCTTGGTTGGATACAGGTACACCTCATGCTTTGCTTCAGGCAGCTAATTTTTTTGGAGTAATTGATGAGAGACAGGGATTAAAAGTAGGTTGCATTGAAGAAATATCTTGTAGAAAAGGATTTGTTGACAAAAAACAATTTAAAAAAATAATTTCAGATATGCCTAAATGTTCCTACCGTAGTTACTTAGAAAATGTACTAAAGGAAATCTAAAAACATTATGGCTTTAATTATTGAGAAAACTAATATTGAAGATCTTCTATTAATAAAACCCAATGTTTTTGAAGATACAAGAGGATATTTTTTCGAGCTTTTTAATTCAGATGAATATAAAAAAGCAGGTCTTAATTTTAATTTTGTACAAGACAATATTTCCAAATCACAAAAAGGAACAATAAGAGGATTACATTTTCAGATTGGTGAATATTCACAAGGAAAACTTTGCCAGGTAATTGTAGGTAATGTTTTAGATGTAGCAGTTGATATTCGTCCCGATTCAAAAACTTTCGGTAAACATTATTCTGTTGAACTTTCTTCGGAAAATCATTATCAATTATGGATGCCGCCAGGATTTGCGCATGGTTTTTCTGTTCTTTCAAAAGAAGCTGTTTTTCTTTACAAATGCACTAATTTTTATAATAAGAATAATGAAAGAGCAATTAGTTTTAATGATAAAGAATTAAACATTAATTGGAAAGTAGAAACACCTGTAGTTTCTGAAAAGGATAAATCAGCCCCTTCTTTCAAAGATTATTTTAATAACCGCTAATACCATTCAAAAACATATTAAATATTCTGCTAACATTGTTATATTACAATATTGTTTTAAAATAATTGTAATAAAATATGAAAGTCCCATTATTAGACCTTAAACTTCAATACCAACAACATAAAATAGAATTGGATGAAGCTGTATTAAAAGTTGTTGAATCACAGTATTTTATTTTGGGTCCTGAAGTAGAAAAAATGGAAAAAGCATTTTGCGATTATTTAAATTGTAAATATGCAGTAGGTGTATCTTCCGGTACAGATGCACTATTACTGGCACTGATGGCAATTGGGATAAAACCCGGAGATGAAGTCATTGTTCCTACATACTCTTTTTTTGCAACCGCAGGTGTTGTAAGTAGATTAAATGCTGTTCCGGTTTTTACAGATATAGATCCAATTACTTTTAATATTAATCCCGAAAATATTAAAAGAAAAATTACAAAAAAAACAAAAGCAATCATTCCCGTTCATTTATACGGACAAAGCTGCGAGATGGATAAAATAGTTGAGATTGCTAAAGAAAATGATCTTAGAATTATTGAAGACGGCGCTCAGGCTATAGGAACACAGTACAAAGACGGAAGATGTGTGGGTACAATTGGTGATATTGGCTGCTTTTCATTTTTTCCATCAAAAAATTTAGGGTGTTATGGAGATGGCGGACTTACAATTACCAATGATCCTTTGCTTGCAGAAAATTTAGATATAATGCGTGTACACGGAGGTAAACCAAAATATTATCATAAAGTAATTGGCGGAAATTTTAGATTGGATGCTATTCAAGCTGCAGTTATAAATGTTAAGTTACCATATTTAAATGATTGGTCTGCAAAAAGAAGAAAGAATGCTGAACTATATAATAATTTTTTTATTGAAAATAATATAGCTGGAAAAATTGGTGCGACTGAATTTGATGAAAATAACAGAGTCCTTTTACCCCAAGCTGTTTATAAATGTTATTCAGATTCAGCAGGAAATTATCATATCTATAACCAATATATTATTAGAGTTCAAGAAAGGGATGAGTTAAGAAAATATTTAACAGAAAAAGAAATAGGAAATGAAATTTATTATCCCGTTCCATTTCATAAACAAGAATGTTTTTCTGATATAGATTGTGGTAATAGTAAATTTCCGGTTGCTGAAAACTCATGCAGTACTTCAATAGCATTACCAATTTACCCAGAGTTGACAGAAGAACAAATAAATTATGTTGTTAAAACAATTTCAGAATTTATAATTAAATAAGAATGAATAATTTATTAAATAAAAAGATTTATCTAGCCGGACATTCTGGAATGGTAGGCTCTGCCATATTCAAACAATTAAAAAATAAAGGGTATAATAATTTATTAACAAAATCATTATCTGAATTAGATTTAACTAGGCAAGAATCAGTTGAAAAATATTTTGAAAATGAAAAACCAGAAATAGTAATTGTTGCAGCCGCAAAAGTAGGGGGAATACTTGCAAACAATACTTATCGTGCTGAATTTATTTATGATAATCTTATGATAGAAGCTAATATAATTAATACAGCTCATAAGCACGGTGTTGAAAAGTTAATTTTTTTAGGCAGCTCATGTATATATCCAAAATTAGCACCACAACCCTTAAAAGAAGAATATCTTTTATCAGACTATTTAGAAGAAACAAATGAACCTTATGCCATTGCTAAAATAGCAGGTATTAAATTATGTGAAAATTATTATCGTCAGTATAAATGTAATTTCTTTTCTGCTATGCCTACAAATCTTTATGGTCCAAATGATAATTTTAACCTGGAAACTTCTCATGTTCTGCCTGCTTTAATTAGAAAATTTCACGAAGCAAAAAAAGAAAATAAACCTGAAGTAATTCTTTGGGGGACAGGAAATCCTAAAAGAGAATTTCTTTTTGTTGATGATTTAGCTGAAGCAATAGTTTTCCTTTTGGAGAATATAAATTCAGAAGATATTTATGAAAAAGGAATATCACAGATAAATATTGGAACAGGAGAGGATCTAACAATAAATGAGCTGGCAGAAATTATAAAAAATATAATAGGTTATACTGGAAATATTACATATGATAGTTCCAAGCCTGATGGAACACCAAGGAAATTAATGGATGTTACTAGAATTCATAATTTAGGTTGGAAACACAAAACAAGTTTAGAAGACGGAATTAAAAAATCTTATGAATATTTTAAAGAAATTGAGGGATAATTAATGAAAAAAGCAATAATAACCGGTATTACCGGACAGGACGGAAGTTATTTAGCAGAAATTTTATTGGAGAAAGGTTATGAAGTTCATGGAATTATAAGAAGAAGCAGTTCTTTTAATACATCAAGAATTGATCATTTATACAACGATAAAAAAATATTAAATAGAAAATTATTTTTACATTATGGTGATCTGGTTGATACAAGTAATCTAAATCGTCTTTTGGAAAAAATAGAACCTGATGAAATTTATAATTTAGCAGCACAAAGCCACGTTAAAGTTTCATTTGAAATTCCCGATTATACTGCACAGGTAGATGCTTTAGGCACTTTAAGATTTTTAGATGCAATCAGAGAAGTTGGATTAAAGAAAGTAAAATTTTATCAGGCTTCAACAAGTGAATTGTACGGCAAAGTTAGAGAAATACCACAGAGCGAAAATACTCCATTTTATCCGCGCTCACCTTACGGTGTTGCAAAACTTTACGGTTATTGGATAATAGTAAATTATCGGGAAGCATATGATATCTTTGCTTGTAATGGAATTCTTTTCAATCACGAATCTCCACGCAGAGGAGAAACTTTTGTTACGAGAAAAATAACACGCGCAGCAGGTAAAATTTTAGCTGGATTGCAAAATAGAATAACACTTGGTAATCTTGATGCAAAAAGAGATTGGGGTTTTGCGCCTGAGTATTGTGAAGGAATGTGGAGGATATTAAATCATAAAACAGCTGAAGATTTTGTGCTTGCAACAGGTGAAACTCATACGGTAAGAGAATTTACAGAAAAGACTTTTTCAAATTTAGGAGTAGAAATTAAATGGTTTGGCAAAGGAGAAAAAGAAAGAGGAGTTATAAAAAACATAGATTTTACTGTTGCAGAAAAATTAGTTAAATCTGAAAAAGATAGATTTAATTTTTCTTTATCAAAGAAATTAAAAAAGGGTGATGAAATTGTTGGAATTGATCCCAATTATTACAGACCTACCGAGGTTGATTTACTAATAGGTAATCCTGCTAAAGCCAAAAAAGTTTTAGGATGGAAAGCTAAAACAAAATTTGAAGATCTGGTTGCAATAATGGTAAAAGCGGATATGATAAAAATATTAAAGAGAGGTTTTTAATCTTTAATAGATTCTTTTTTTGATTATGAATTTATGGATAGTTGCTTTAATAGTTTTTGTATTTAATATTCCTTTTGGATATTGGAGAGCAAACACTAAAAGATATTCGTTTCAATGGTTTTTATCTATTCATTTACCAATACCTTTTATAATTATTTTAAGAATGATTAGTGGCTTAGGATTTAAATTTATTACTTACCCGGTATTAATTGGAGCATTTTTTAGCGGTCAGTTTTTAGGAAAAATTATTTTTACTAAGCTTCATTCAAATAAAGATATTAACCTAAGTTCTTGTTTAGTAATGGATATTTATAGAATTTATTATTGCAAAAAATAACAAAAATGAAATTCCAGGTTATTTTCCTTAATTTTAAATACAGATTAAAAGACACTTGAACAAAAGGAGATTATTATGTTTGATGAAAAATATCAATTTACCTGCGTTGAAAAATTTCTAGAATATGTAAAGTACGATACACAATCAGATGATGAATCTGAATCATTTCCAAGCACTGAAAAACAAAAAATCTTATCTGCAGACCTTGCTAAAGAATTAAAAGAAATGGGGCTGGAAGATGCACATATGGATGAGTGGGGATATGTAATGGCTACTCTACCTTCCAACACAGATAAGAATGTAGATACAATTGCATTTATTGCTCATGTTGATACTTCGCCTGCTGTTACAGGAAAAGATGTTAATCCTATAATTAACAAAAATTATCAGGGCGGAGATATTGTTTTAAAGAATGATACTTCCAGAGTTATAAAGGCGGATGAAAATCCTTATCTACAAGAAATGATAGGTTATGATATAATTACTACTGATGGAACAACATTACTTGGTGCAGATAATAAAGCAGGTGTTGCTGAAATAATGGATGCAGTAAATTATTGGCTTACACACCCTGAAGTAAAACACGGAACAGTTAAAATATGTTTTACTCCAGATGAAGAAGTAGGAAGAGGAACAGAAAAAATTGATCTTAAAAAACTTGGAGCTAAATATGCTTACACGGTCGATGGATCAGCAAGAGGAGAAATAGAATCTGAGACATTTAGTGCTGACGCAATGGTTGTAAATTTTATTGGCAAAAATATTCATCCCGGTTTTGCTAAAAATAAAATGGTAAACGCAATAAAAGTAGCTGCAGCTTTTATTGAATCTTTACCTAAAGAAGAGTTATCACCCGAAACCACCGAAAAAAGAGAAGGATTTGTACATCCTTGGATAATTAATGGTAACGAAGAATTAACATCAGTTAAATTTATTATCAGAGATTTTATTACTTCAAAATTAAAAGATTACGAAAACATTGTTAAAGACCTTGCTGAAAAAGCAGTTGCAAAATTTCCAGGTGCAAAAGTGGAAATTGAAATTAAAGAGCAGTATAGAAATATGAAAGAAGTATTGGATAAACATCCGCAAGTTGAAGAGTATGCTTTACAGGCTTTAAAAAATTTGAACATTGAGCCTATTATGAACCCAATTAGAGGCGGTACTGACGGTTCAAGACTTTCTTTTATGGGACTCCCTACACCAAATATTTTTGCAGGCGAACACAGTTTCCATTCGCAGTTAGAATGGGTTGCCGTGCAGGATATGGAAATAGCAGTTAAAAATATTATTGAGATTGCAAAGGTTTGGGAAGAGAAGGCTTAAAGATTATTATAATAGGAACTTATTCTATAATATGAATGAGTTCCTAACTATTTATTACTTCATTTCACGTTTAACTTCAGAGGCTACTTAACAAATATTTTAAAAAAAATGCATATTAATTAAAAAATTCAATTTTTTAATTAATATTTTGTTAAGTTTTTGTTTATATAAAAAAAGATGAAATAAAAATGGGATATCGAAAAACGATACCCCATTAAATGTTTTCACAACGGAATAATCCTTATTGTGATAAGCTTCATTTTGTAAAAGCAAAAATATGAAAAACTTTTAAAATATCAAATTAGGAGGTAGGGAAATGAAAAAAATTCTCGGATTAGATATTGGTACAACTTCAATTGGATGGGCTTTTGTTAATGAAGCAGAAACCGATGAAGAAAAATCTAGGATAATAAAACTTGGCGTTCGCATTATCCCAATAACAACCGATGAGGAAAATGATTTTCAAAAGGGAAAAGCAATATCAATAAATGCTGATAGAACACTAAAACGAGGAGCGAGAAGAAATCTTGATCGTTATCAGCTTAGGCGCAAAGCTCTGAAAAAAATACTTAGAAAAAACAAATTAATTACAGACAAAACAATTTTAAGTGAACAGGGAAAAAATACAACATTCTCAGTTTATAGATTAAGAGCAAAAGCAGCAAAAGAAAAAATAAGCAAGGAAGATTTTGCGAGAGTTCTTTTGATGCTTAATAAAAAACGTGGCTATAAAAGTAATCGAAAGACTAAAAATGAAGACGAGGGAACCGCCATAGATGGGATGGAAGTTGCAAAATATATTACAGATAAAGGTCTGACACCGGGACAATATGTCTATGAACTTTTAAGAAATGAAAAAAAGTATATACCTGACTTTTATCGTTCTGATCTACAATCGGAACTTGATAAAATTTGGGAGTACCAAAAACAGTTTTATCCGAAAATACTCACCTCTAAACTCAAAGAAGAAATCAAAGGGAAAAACAAGGGAGCTACATGGAAAATTTGTGAAAAACCTTTTGATATTAAAGGTATTACTCAAAAAGGAACATCTCGAGAGAAAAAAATAGAAAAATATAAATGGAGAAATTTAGCCTTAAAAGAAAAAGTTGACTTAGAAATTCTTACAATTATTTTGCAGGAATTAAATACCCAAATTAATAATTCAAGCGGATATCTTGGAGCAATTAGTGATAGAAGCAAGGAACTTTATTTTAATAAACTTACAGTTGGGCAATATCTTTACAAACAACTAGAAAACAATCCACATACACAATTAAAAAATCAAGTTTTTTATCGACAAGATTATTTGGATGAATTTGAGTCTATATGGGAAAAACAAAAACAGTATTACCCGGAGTTAACAGAAGAACTAAAAAAAGAAATCCGTGATGTAATTATATTTTATCAGCGGCCATTAAAATCTCAAAAAGGATTGCTCGGTCATTGTGAGTTTGAAAGTTGGGAAGAGGAATTTATCGATAACGAAACAGGTAAAAAGAAAAAAAGAATTGTCGGGCACAGAGTAATTCCAAAATCATCACCTTTGTTTCAAGAATTTAAAATCTGGCAAATATTAAATAATATTGAAATTGTTAGTAAAGAAACCGGTGAAATAACAAGACTAAGTCAAGAAACAAAAGAACTTGTTTTTGAAAAATTAAGCATCGTTGACAAGTTAAAAGACACAGAACTATTGAAATTAATAGTTGACAAACCTAAAAATTATGAAGTGAAAAATTATAAAGTAATTGAAGGAAACAGAACTAATGCTGAGTTATACAAAGCATATCAAAAAATCTTGGAATTAGAAGGATTTGAATATGATTTTACAAAGTTGGATGTTAATAAAATAAATGAACTTCTAAGAACAAAATTTTCTGAATTAGGTATTTCAAATGATATTCTAAAATTTGACGCTGAATTAGATAATGATAATTTTGATAAACAACCAAGTATGCAGCTTTGGCATTTGCTTTATTCATTTGTAGAGGATAACTCAAAACTTGGGGATAAAAAACTTTTAGAAAAATTAAATCAAAAATTCGGATTTAGTAAAAAGCAGGCAAAAATTATTGCAAATATTCCTTTGCAAGCAGATTACGGAAGTTTGTCTTCGAGAGCAATAAGAAAGATTATACCACACTTAAAAGAAGGTAATACTTATGATGCTGCTTGTGCACTTGCAGGCTACAACCATTCTGCATCATTAACAAAAGAAGAAAGAGATAATAAAAAACTTAAAGATTATTTAGAACTTCTACCAAAAAATTCATTGCGTAATCCAATTGTAGAAAAAATTCTTAATCAAATGGTAAATGTAATTAACGCCATTATAAAGGATGAAACGCTTGGAAAACCAAACGAAATAAGAATTGAACTTTCGCGTGATTTGAAAAAAAGTGCTGAAGAACGTAGAAAAACTACAGAAGGAATCAATAAAGCAACAATTGAACACGATAAAATTAGAAAACTATTACATAGTGATTTTGGTATTTCAAAAGTTACACGAAATGATATAATAAGATATAAACTTTGGAAAGAATTAGAAAGTTACGGATACAAAACAATTTATACTAAAACTTATATTCCAAAAGAAAAATTGTTTTCAAAGGAATTTGATATTGAACATATTATTCCACAGGCAAAATTGTTTGATGATTCTTTTTCAAACAAAACATTGGCAAAAAGGGATATTAATATAGAAAAAGGAAATGAAACAGCTTATGATTATTTAAAAGGGAAATTAAGTGAAGAAGAATTTAAACAGTATTTATTTAGTATTGAGAAAATGTATAAAGACAAAAAAATAAGCAAATCAAAATACTTAAAACTTAAAATGAAATCAGCAGATATACCCGACGGATTTATTGAAAGAGATTTGCGGAATAGCCAATACATCTCTAAGAAAG
>PFGS01000179.1:13330-13606 GCA_002783525.1 Ignavibacteriales bacterium CG12_big_fil_rev_8_21_14_0_65_30_8
ATGCTTGAAGAAATAGTAAAAAAAGTTAATACAACTACAGGTAGCATTACAAATCGCTTACGAAAAGATTGGCAATTAATAAATGTAATGAAAGAATTAAATCTGCCCAAATATGAAAAATTAGGTTTAGTTGAAACAATTGATGGTAAAAACAATAATAAAGAAAAGCGAATAGTCGATTGGACAAAACGAAATGACCATCGACACCATGCTATAGATGCTTTGACCGCAGCCTTTACGAATTACAGCCACATTCAATATTTAAATTATATGAAT
>PFGS01000042.1 GCA_002783525.1 Ignavibacteriales bacterium CG12_big_fil_rev_8_21_14_0_65_30_8
TTAGCGGTACGGATCGGGAAACTGACGTGAATACTAAAACGAATTGAAACTTGTTTGTTTCTATAGTTTTATTATATTATTATAATTACTAATTTCCATTATCAATAAATTACAAAAGGAGTCTAACATGAATGCAGGAAGAATGCAATCTTTAACAGCAGCTATTCTTATTGCTCTGGGTATTTGGTTAACAGGATACAAAACTGTTCATTGGCTTCTGTATGTTCCGGTTGTTTTACTTCTTATAAATGTACTCACTGGTTTCTGCTTTGGAGTTTGGTTCTGGAAGAAATTGGGTTTTAAAGACTAAAATTCTTAACTGCCATGATAAAACCATGGCAGTCACTTTTATAAATAATATATTTCTACTACTAATTAATATATGTTTAATGTAAGTGTATAACTATGAAAAAAATAAAGATAGCTGCTGCCCAAGTAACCCCAATTTATTTAAATAAAAAAAAGACAGTTGAAAAAGCTTGTAAATTAATAAGTGAAGCTGCAAAAAAAGGAGCAAAGTTAGTTGTTTTCCCTGAAGCATTTATATCAGGATATCCTGATTGGGTATGGTTAATTTCTAATAGTAATGGAAAAGTTCTAACTCCGCTTTATGTTGAATTAGTTAACAATTCTATTTCAGTACCGGATGATTCAACAAATAAATTGTGCAAAGCAGCAGCTAAAGCAAAAATTTTTGTAACCATAGGAATAAATGAAATAAATTCTGAAGGAAGCGGTAACAGCTTATATAACAGTATTTTATACATCAGTGATAGAGGAAAAATACTGGGAGTTCACAGAAAATTAATACCAACCGGAGGCGAAAGACTGATTTGGGCCCAGGGTAGTGGTGATTCACTGGTCTCATTTGATACTTCAATTGGTAAAATTGGTGGACTAATCTGCTGGGAAAATTTAATGCCTCTACCAAGGCAAACTATGTATAATTCAGGTGTCCAAATATATGTGGCTCCAACCTGGGATAAAAGTGATAAATGGATTTCAAGTATGCAGCATATTGCAAGAGAAGGAGGAATGTTTGTAATTAGTTGCTGTCAGGCCATTAAAATGAAAGATATACCACAAAAATATTCCTTTAAGAAATTATACCCTGAAGGAAGAGAATGGATAAATACAGGAAACAGTTGTATTATAAATCCAGATGGGGATATTATTGCTGGACCTTTTTCCCAAAAACAAGGACTTATTTATGCTGATATAGACCTGGATGAAATTATTTCTGCAAAAAGAATGTTTGATTCTGCAGGACACTATTCCAGACAAGATGTATTTGATTTTAAAATAAAGTAGTCCATTATTTATAAGTAGGTTAATATGAAAATTTATTCATTTTACATTCTCTTTCTAGCTCTATTATGTGGTTGTACATTAACAAAAGTAGAAAATTCTAAAAAAGATATCAAAAAATTGAGAAAAGAAGTTATAGAAACTGAAACATCATTTGCAAAAACAATGTCTGACAGAAATTTTAATAATTTCAAGGAATTTATTTCTGACGAAGCAATATTTTTTGACGACGATTCTCAATTAAATGGTAAAACAGAAATTGTAAAAGCATGGGAAAAATATTATATAAGTGAAGTAGCTTTATTCTCGTGGAAACCAAAACAAGTAGATGTTCTCCCTTCGGGTAATCTTGCACAAAGTTCAGGTCCTGTTTACAATGCAAATGGTGAACAGATAGGATATTTTAATTCAATTTGGAGATTGGAGAGAAATAAATGGAAAATCATATTTGATAAAGGTTATAAGTTTTGTAAAAGTGAATAAGAATACGCTGAAAATTTTCTATTTAAATTTAAATTAAATTCATTTATTTTATTGTTAGAATTTAGACACATTACAATTGGTGTTATGTTCAGCAATCATTCCTTAAATAAAATTTATCTCAAATTATTTTTTTTGATAATATTCTTAACTCCAATATTAATTTATCCTCAAGCTCGTAAAAGTACAATTCATGGTATAATCACGAACAAAAAAACAAAAAAAGTTGTCAGCAATGTAAATGTATATTTGGCTTATACTATGTTAGGAAGTTCAACCAATGATAAAGGTGAATATTCAATTACAAATATACCTTCCGGCAGATATACAATGGTTATTTCACACGTTGGTTATGAACCACTGAATATAAAAATAGATATTAATAATGTAGGTAGTTACAGATCAAGCTTTAAGCTGGTACCCAAAGTTTATCAACTACCTGAGATAAATGTTACGGTGGATGATCAAGAAGACAGAGAAGATAATATAGAAATTTTTAAAGACGCATTTATTGGTAATTCTGATTTTGCTGAATTAACATATATTGAAAATCCAATAGTGTTAAATTTTGAGTGGAAAGACAGAGAACATTTATTTGCAACAGCCGATAAACCACTTATTATAGTAAATACGGCTTTGGGATATAAAATTGAATACACATTAATGTATTTTGAATACAATCCTAAATATGTTAAATATTCGGGATTCCCAAAATTCAATCTACTTAAAACAGAAAATAAAGATTCATTATTGATTTGGGAAAAGAACAGAGCAAAAGTCTACAGAGGATCTCTCCGCCAATTCTTACATTTAATTTCTAAAAACTATTCTGATTTATATGAAGAGAGTGTTGACACTACTAAAGGCTGGCAATATTTTTCCAAAGAAAATATAAAACCAAAGCCTAAAAAAACTGATGAAGATTTTTTAAAGAAATATGGATTTGACGTTTATTATAAATCTACCCTTGAAGAAAATTTTGACTACCGCCCGATTGTATTTGGTGTCAACACATATAAGTATTTAAGTCCATCTGAAAATCCAAATGAATTATTCATAAAATTTAATAACTACTTTGAAATCTGGTATGAAGATCCGGCTGACGAAGATGCTGATGTTCTAACTTCGTGGATTAAATTAGAAAAAGATTCTGTTGTGATTGATAGAATGGGCAGATACTACGAAACATTTGGGATAAAATCTTACGGTGATTGGGCAAATGAAAGAATAGCTGAAACTCTCCCATACGAGTATGTTTTGCCTGATTCTGTTTTTATAAAATAAGGACCTCTATTTTTCTACAAATTCTATAGAAAAAAACAGATATGTTCCATCTACAGTGCTGGCTTTAAAATTATCT
>PFGS01000153.1 GCA_002783525.1 Ignavibacteriales bacterium CG12_big_fil_rev_8_21_14_0_65_30_8
ATATTCAAATAAAAAAATCTTTATTAGGTGATGGCCAAATTTTAGGAAATAGTAAAGTGATTAAAGACATTCATCAAATGATTGAAAAAGTAGCTCCACTTGATACAAGAGTTTTAATAACAGGTGAAAACGGAACAGGAAAAGAATTGGTTGCAAGAGCTATCCATAACAATAGTAAAAGAAAGGATAAAGCTTTTATTGAAGTAAATTGTGCTGCAATTCCAAATGAACTAATTGAATCAGAATTGTTTGGGCATGAAAAAGGTTCTTTTACAGGTGCTTCTCAACAACGGATTGGGAAATTTGAACTTGCAAAAAAAGGGACTTTATTTTTAGATGAGATTGGAGATATGAGCCAACAAGCTCAGGCTAAAGTTTTAAGAGCAATTGAAGACAGTTCAATTGAAAGAGTCGGCAGTGGTAAAAAAATTGAAGTAGATGTAAGAATTATTGCAGCAACTAACAAAAACTTAAAAGATGAAATTGCAAACGGTAATTTTAGAGAGGATCTTTTCCATAGGTTAAATGTTATACCCATTTTTGTACCTCCACTAAATCAGAGGATTGAAGACATACCAATTTTAGTAGAACATTTTGCTAATAATATAACAACAAGATATAATAAACCACCAGTAAAATTTTCAAAAGAAGCATTGGAGTTATTGAAAACACAAAAATGGAGCGGTAATATACGAGAACTTAGGAATGTAATTGAAAGGATAATAATTATTGTTGATAATAAAATAATTGAGAAAAAAGATCTTAATTTTTTATTCCCTAAGACAACCTCTTCAGTAGACGATTTGATTTTAGAAAGTAATTCATTTCAAGATTTTAAAGAAAAAACGGAAAGAGCTTTTATTATAAAACAGCTTAATAATAACAATTGGAATATCAGCAAAACAGCCGAACAATTGGATATTCAAAGAAGTCACTTATACAATAAAATGAAAAAATACGGCATAGAGAAAGGAGGTTAAAATGGGTGAAACTATTTTCTCTAAAATAATCAGAAAAGAAATTCCGGCAGATATTGTTTATGAATCAGAAAATGTATTGGCTTTTAAAGATATTAATCCACAGGCTCCCGTTCACATTTTAATTATACCAAAGATTGAGATCCCCAGAATTTCAGATTTAAATTTAGATAAGCACAGTGAAATTCTTTCCGAAATATTTTCAACTGCAAATAAACTCGCAAAAGATTTTCAAATAGATAAGGATGGTTACAGATTGGTTTTTAATTGCGGTAGCAACGGAGGTCAGGAAGTAGAACATTTACATTTACATCTTCTTGGCGGAAGACAAATGAAATGGCCTCCGGGATAAAATCATTCTTTAATTTTTTGCGTGCTGAACGAAAATCCTTTCTAAAGTTGAAACCATTTTATCTCTGAATATAGGCTTAGAAATAAAATCTTCAAAACCGGTAGCTATAAATTTCTCTCTATCGCCTGGTAATACATAAGCTGTTACAGCAATTATTGGTGTGTTTTCATAACCGGGCATTTTTTTAATTATTTTTAATGCATCCAACCCGTTGTATTCACCTTGTAGATTTATATCCATTACAATGAAATCAAAAAGATTAGCATCTAAAAGAGGTAAAGATTCCTCAAAACTAACTGCATATTTTATCTCTTTCAATCCTTTTAATTGAACTTTAAATAATATTTGCGAATCTATCTGATCCTCAATGTATAAACATTTTAATTCTGACAGATCAAAATCTCCTTTTGACGGAAACATTTTTTCTTTAGTTGCTTTATCTCCATTATCTATAGTTTTAATCTTATATGTTTCTTCAAATGTTGGTTCCTCTATTTCTTCTGTAGTTAAAATTTCAGGTTCTTCTCCAGATACAACAAGTTTTTCATCAGTTTTATCTTTTTTAACTATTTCTTTTTTAGCAGTAACTTTCTTATCCTTTTCAGGAGCAGTTTCTATCTTAAAATTAATAGGAAAAATAAATCCACAATTTTTATTGTCTGTCTCATCTGTGTAAAATTTACCTTTTAATAATTTTAATAATGCTTTTGCTAAACTTATAGTTAAAACTGAAAGACCAAAAACATCGGATGAAACATTTTCATCACTAGAAAACATTTTATCAATCTTTTCAAATAATTCTTCTGAAATTGCTGCATAACTATCTTTTACAGAAATCAAGAAATTATTATCGTCAAAAGTTACGGCTGAAAAATATAATTTATCTTTGGTGCTGAGTCTAGAAATAATTTTAAATAATAAAAATGCAAGTAACTTAAATCTCTGTAAATCCGTTTCAAAAGTTAAAGAAGAAGAAATCTTACCATAAGTAAATTCTTTCTTTTGATTATCATCAGTTGTATCATTCTTTTTTTGAATTGTATCAATAATTTCCGGAATACCTACTTTTGAAATATTCAAATCCACTTCATTGTTTAGAATATTTGAATATTCAATTACGGAATTCATTGTCTCCAGTAATCTTTCTCTGTTTTGATCAATAATTTTTGTTGTTTCTTTTTGCTCAGGAGACAGATCTTTAATATTATCAGTTATGTCTTGAATAAATCCAAGTATTACATTTATAGGTGTAAGAATTTCATGAAATAAACTGGAGAAGAATAAAGAATCTACTTGTTGTTTCTCTTTACTAAAATTATTTGAAGATTTATCAACAATTAGATGTTTAACGGTCTCTTGTTTTGTAACACCAATTATAGTAAAGGTGTCAATATTACCTTCAAAATCTAATATTGGAGTTGCAGTTAAATCAATATTTTCTGAATCCCCTTTTTTACTTCTTATTTTTCCATTAATATTAACAGGTTCAATACTTGATGATTTAAAAATACTATTATTGATTTTGCTTCTATCTTCATCAACAAATAATGAGATAAAAGATTCTCCGATAATTTTTTTATTTGTAGAATCTAAAAATTTTACGGCTTTATTATTAGCATATTTTATAAATCCGGTTTGATCTGTAGTAAATAATAGATCTGTTGTATTATCAAAAACAGCTTTGTACTCTTGATTTTCCATTTCAAGAGTTAAATTTTTTGTTATATCTTTTACAATATTAAAATGTGCTTCTTTACCTTGATATGTAAATGATATTTTACTTATTTCTACAAATACAATTGAACCAT
>PFGS01000063.1:0-2622 GCA_002783525.1 Ignavibacteriales bacterium CG12_big_fil_rev_8_21_14_0_65_30_8
AGAAAACTACAACTGGGGTGGTGAGTTCCCAACCACACCAGATGCAGTTTTGGGCATACCAGAAGGGACTTTAAAAAGCATTGCTCAAAGCGGACAGGATGGAAGCCAATATGTTACTGATCCGGAAGATTTGAATTTACCTTTATCAGGCATTACATATGTTGAAATTAATGATGATGATGATAATGATGATGATGATAATGATGATGATAATGATGATGATGATGATAAAATTGATATGAAAAAAACTCAAAGTAAAGGTATTTTAGTATGTCATAATTCTTCAGGTACAACAAGAATTAAGCAGATAAAATTGAAAAATTATCCTTTTAAAGGATTAATTATTGGTGATTATATGTTTCATTTTCATCTTGATGTACATGGTGCAATTATTTTATTATCTCAGAATTTAGAAACTAAAAAAAAATGCAGTGGAAACAAAGACCACGAAGTACTTTATTCATCAGAAATAATAAAAAATGCGACAAGTATTTTAGGTATACAAAGTAATTTCAGCGGTGGAACAAATTACGGTTTTCAGAAACAAAGATTAACCGTTAGACATTGGTTGGAATAAAAATTAATACTGTTTTGTAATAATATATGAACACAGGACAAATGATATTAACAATGGGGGCTATGATCTTTCTATCGGCGATAGTCTTAAGGGTTAATACCGTTACATTGATAAACACTGATACACAGTATAATTCTAAATTTGATATTCTTGCCACATCAATCGGCAATACTATGATTGAAGAAATTTCAAAAAAAGCATTTGATGAAAATTCTCTTAGCAGTACTTTAACAAAAACAAATGAATTGACAAACAAAAATCAGTTGGGTCCTGATGGCGAAACATATTCACAATTTGATGACATAGACGATTACGATGGATACAGTTACTCAGATTCAACTTTGCCTTCTGCAATTTTTGATGTAGTGTGTTCTGTAGATTATGTAAAAGACACTGAGCCCGATAAAATTGATAATCAAAGACAGTGGACAAAAAAAATAACAGTAATGGTATCTAGTAAGTCTATGGAAGACGTGGTTACTGTATCAACACTTTATAGTTATTGGGTGTTTAGATAAAATGGGTGTAAGTACAATATTAGATATCATCGGTTCTATATTTGTCGGCGGATTGTTGTTATTAATTCTATTTAGATTAAATACATCTGCAACAGGCACGCTTTACAATAGCAACTCTGAGCTTAACGTTCAACAGTCTATGATTTCTGTAGTTGAGGTTTTGGAAAGTGATTTTAGAAAAATTGGTTATTGTAAAGATTGGACAAAAATTCCTGATCCTTCTAAATCAATTTTATATGCAGATTCAAACAGTATTAAATTTTTAACCGATGTTTATAATGACGGCGTGGTTGATTCAATTTATTATTACATAGGTTCAACTTCTGAACTTTCGAATTCGCCTAATCCAAGAGACAGGCTTTTATATCGTGTGGTAAATACAGAACAGGCAAAAAGTTCAAATGTGGGTATTACAAAATTTACATTAAAATATTTTGATGCATTAAGAAATCCAATAAATGAAAACCCTGTTTCTGTACCTGCTCTTATCAGTTCAATTCAAATTGATGTACAGGTAGAAAACACTGAAGCATTTGACTCAGTTTATACGGTTGCGTTTTGGAGACAAATAAGATTGGCAGCAAGGAATTTAAGTAATAGATAAAAGAGAATTATTATGGGCGGAAAAGCAATTTTAATAGTGGTGCTGGGTTTTAGCTTTATTTTTTTAATTATGGAAAAAAATATTGGCTCAGCAACAACCCGAACGGTTGGTAATATGGCAGATTATCATGCAAATATAACTGTGCACAATGTTGCAGTAAGCGGTGCAAATATTGCGGCAAATAAAATGTATTTAGATGAATCTTGGAAAGATGGGTATTCAAATATTGATTATCAGGGGGGTAAAATTAATGTAACCGTTGATGTTCTAGATGCCTTCAAACAAATAATAAGAATTAATTCTGTTGGTACTTATAGAGGAATTACCGACACTGTTCAAGTCACACTCCAACCAAGTAAGTTTTCTAAATTTGCATATTACTCAGAGAGCGAAGGAGCAGGTATGATTTGGTGGACTACAGGAGATACTGTTTGGGGACCATTTCATACACAGGATCAAATGAACATTGACGGCTCACCTGTATTTATGGGAAAGGTTACAACTAAAGATCCTTTAAATTTAAAACTTAATGCAGATCCTAAATTCTTGGGTGGATTTGAACAGGGCGTTGATCTTGAGATGCCGTCAAATAACATTGGTGATTTAAAAGCTACAGCACAAAATGGAGGAAAATATATTTCCGGTCAGGACGAAGTTTATATTGAGTTTGCAGGAGATGATATAATCTATAAATATCTAGAAACAACTTGGGTGAAAAAAGGTAAGAAGAAGAAAAAAGTTACCGAGTGGGTTACAGAAACTATACCGGCAGCAACATTTGCTCCTAACGGAGTAATTTTTGTTGATGATGCTGTAGTAAATATTAGTGGAACAGTAAAAGGGAAATATACTATTAGTGCAGGGGGAAATAAAAGTGATGATGGTAATATTTATTTAGAAGATGATATTGTTTATGAAACAAA
>PFGS01000063.1:2763-2940 GCA_002783525.1 Ignavibacteriales bacterium CG12_big_fil_rev_8_21_14_0_65_30_8
AAATTATGCTACCAGGGGACCAAGTGGCTCAATAAATTTATTAGGTGGTATTACTCAAAAAATAAGGTTACCTGTCGGTACTTTTAACTGGAAAGGAATTGTAAGCGGGTTCAGTAAAAGTTACAGATACGATGACAGACTTATGTCTAGTTTCCCCCCATCATTTCCCAGTACGGG
>PFGS01000063.1:2951-3099 GCA_002783525.1 Ignavibacteriales bacterium CG12_big_fil_rev_8_21_14_0_65_30_8
TTGTATCGTGGTATGAATAAAATTTGTTTTAGTTCTTACTTTTAAATATTACTCTGAAAGTTGAACCTTTATTTTTTTGACTTTCAACAAAAATTTCTGCTTTGTTTAGGTCTACATATTTTTTAACTAAGGCAAGTCCTAATCCGTT
>PFGS01000018.1 GCA_002783525.1 Ignavibacteriales bacterium CG12_big_fil_rev_8_21_14_0_65_30_8
CAAAGGCATCAATTGCAATTTTATTTTTACCAAGCCAAAAAGTAAAATATCCATATCTTGACCAAAGTCTTTGATCTTTTGGATATTTTTCGGTGTATCTTTTTAATATCGGTTCACCCTTTTTAATGTGACCGTTCTTTGCCAATATTTCAGAATATCTTATAATTTCATCAGATGAAGCTTCTTCCATTGTAAGATATTTATCATACCATTCCTCAGCTAATTCCCATTTTCCAAGGTGTTTATATGATTTACCAATATTCAAATAATTTGCCGGTACGCTTGGATCAATGGCAATTTCTCTTTTGTAACCTTCAATATTGTTATACAATAGAGCTTGCCAAGCTGCAGTAGCTCTTCCAAGATTTGTACTAATTTTACTATTTCTTGGTTCTAATTTCAAAGCTGATTTAAAATCATAAACAGCATATTCATATATTTTTCTTTTTTCAAAACATAATCCGCGCAAATTATATCCATCTGCATTTCGTGGATTTGCTGAAATATATTTATTTAATAGGTCTATTGCTTCACCATAACGACCTACCAGCATTTGTTTTTGTGCTTGCATTTTATATATAGCAGATTTAGTCTGTGCTTCAGTAAAGTCTATAGAAGTTAAAACTAAAAATAATATGATAGCAAAGATTGATAATTTTTTCATTTTCATTAGTCTCTTATTGGAAAAATATTTTTTTACTTGTTTCAAATGATTCGTTAGAAATTTTATTAAACACATCTTCTGCATTTTCAACTGATTCGTCAGGTGTTACTGTAAATACTGAAATGTTTTCTAATATATATTTAATTTCACTTTCATTATTAACAGGTAAATTAGATTTAATTCTACTTATTAAATTATTTGTGCTCTTCTGTTCGCCTCTTGTAAGAAGTACTAATACTTTATCACCTACAACACAAATTTTATCTTTTTTATCAGTTGATAATCTTATTGTATTCTTAAGTTGTTTAATTGTTAATAAATTTCTATTAACTACAGCATCATTTAATTTAAATGATACTACTGAAAATGATTGTCCTGTGCTTTTATATAAAGCTATTTGATTGTTAAGAATAAGTTTGAAATCTTCTTCAGAATAAAAGCTGGATGAAACGTATTTTTCATCTGGAATATCTATATCTGATAAAGAAGTATATTTAGTTTCATTTGTTGTTTGTGTTTTTGATTTAGAAACCGGTGCATTGAACTCACCAGTTTTTTCAATTGTAACACCTCTATAAGGTTCAATAAAATATTGAGATGTAAATTTGCCTTCAGTGTGTCCAACATTAGGTATAATAGTAATTATGCCACCGTCTGTTTTATTTTTATCTTCTCCTTCAATTTCTTCAGTTTTATCTAAAGATATAATACCGGTTGCTGATAATGATAATGTATCTACAATTGCTTTGGAAGATGGTGCAGCAGGCTGGCCTAAAATATATAGACTTGTTATATCTGCTTCTTCTATAATTTCAGTTGTTTGTCTAAATACCTGGTTTAATCTTTCAAGATCTGAAAAACCAATAAACTGTGTTAATTCGTCAAATACTATTTTATTTGGTCTATGCTGATCAACAACTGTAATGATGTCGTTTAAATACTCAACCAAGAATTCATCCTTGTTAGCATCGTCATATAATTCAGTAGGAGGTGCAACTCTAATTACAATTATTAGATTTTTATTCATATAGTACTGAAGATCAAAATCTATTGAAGCTGCCATAATCATAAGGTCTTTAGGTCTTATGCTTGTAAAGAATAAGCAAACTTCTTTTTGTTTTGCACATTCTAATGCATATTGAAGCGCCATTAAAGTCCTTCCGGATTTTCTTGGACCCATTAATAAATATGTACCGCCTCTATATAAACCACCCCATTTTTTATCAACTAATGAGATGCCCGATGGTAGAATTTGTATTTTTCGTTTCATTTTGATTTACTCTAAGTTTATTATTAATTTCTTTAATTTATTCTTCCATTTTCAAAATCATAATCATCATCTATATCCAGATCAGGATTATTGGATTCAAAAGTATTGTGTGAACTAAAACTGACGGCCATATCATTATCCACATTATACTTTGATGATACCGGTTCATTTTGAAAATCTATTGAAATACCTTCATATGGTTTTAAATAATAATTAGCTTTTACTTTTCCTTCAGGATGACCAACGATAGGTGTAATTGTAATTATACCTCTGTTCTCTTCACCATATCTTTTTTCTAAATAAATAACACCTGTTGAATTATCAACTATTTTAGATGTTATCATTCTAGCGTTTTCACTAACCGGATCAGAAAGTAAAAATAAACTTGTTTTATCTTTTGATTCAATTGATTCAATAGTATTAATAAAAGATTTTTCTAATAATTGCATACTATTAAATCCTACAAATTGAGTCAGATCATCAAAAACAACTTTATCGGCATTATGTTCTTTTACAACAACTGCTATATCGCTCATATAATCCATTAAAACTTCATCATAAGATTTTTCACTGTTGCTTATAAAAGGATCACTAACCTTAATTGCTACAATTAAGTTTTTATTCATATAATGTTGCATATCAAAATCAATTGTTGCAGCATGAATAAATAATTCAGTATGACGCATTGAGGTAAAATACAAGCATACCTGACCTTGCAATACGCAATGTTTTGCGAATTGTAATGCCATTAATGTTCTTCCTGAATTTTGTGCACCAATCAAAACATAAGTTGCACCTTTGTATAAACCTCCCCAAACTTTATCTATGATTGGTATCCCCGATGATTGTAAATGTAATTTGCTTCCCATAGTTTTCTCCATTTCTTAGGGAAACTTGACCAATTACTATGCCGAAACTATTCAATAGAGATAAATTTAGAAAATAACTCAAATATCAACTTTTTTGATTATTTATTTAAATAAATACTCCTTTTAAATGTATTAAAATGTTACAATTACCATAAAAATACTTTTAAACGGTTTTATAATTTTTAAATCAATTTTTATAGTTTTTCAATAATTTTAAAAGAGAATTTTCTAATAATACTGATTCCTTTTATCGTTAATTTTTAACCTTTTATGGAAACAATCAACCTAATATAGAAAATTACAACAGTTTAGCAGCAAAAGGTG
>PFGS01000022.1 GCA_002783525.1 Ignavibacteriales bacterium CG12_big_fil_rev_8_21_14_0_65_30_8
GTTTTTGCCAATGGTAAAGATATTACTGAAGAAATTAGATCAGTTAAAGTAAATGAAAATGTAAGTATAGTTAGTAAAATTGATGGTGTTAGAAAAGCTTTGGTAGCAAAGCAAAAAGAAATGAGCAAACTGGGCTGCGGAATTGTAATGGAAGGAAGAGATATTGCTTCGGTAGTTTTCCCAAATGCAGATGTAAAAATTTTCTTAACCGCTTCAATAAATCAAAGAGCTGAACGCAGATTGAAAGAATTTTCTAAGAAAGGTATTGAAGTTAACAAAACTGAAATTCAAGAAAATATTTCATTGCGAGACAAATTAGATTCAACAAGAGAACTTAGTCCCCTTGTTAAAGCTCAAGATGCTTATGAAATTGATACATCAAATATTACCATTGATGAACAAGTTGAAAAAATTCTTACTATTGTAAATAATATTGCTGATAATAAAAATTAAAAATAGAGTTTTAAAAGCCAAACTAATTTATATGTTTAACTAAATCTCTGTGTTTTTTACATTTTTGGCTTTAGGTAATAAATACAGAAAAATATTTTAATTAAGGAGGACAAATGTCCGAAGAGAAAAAAGCAGTGATTGAACAAACAGTGAATGCCGATGATTATGACAAAGCTAAAAAAAGCTTTAACGATGATGAATATTCACAAGACGAATTTAACACTCTTGCTCAGCTATATTTAGATTCATTTAAAGATTTAAAAGAAGGTGAATTAGTAAAAGCAAAGATCATCCAAATAGTTGGTGATCAGGTTATACTTGATGTTGGTTTTAAATCTGAAGGAAGCATATCCAAAAATGAATTTGCTAACAAAGATGAGATCAAAGTTGGTGATGAAGTTGAAGTTGTTCTTGAAAGCGTTGAAGACAAAGACGGTAACTTAGTATTAAGTAAAGAAAGAGCTGACTTTTTAAGGATCTGGGATAAAGTCATGCATTCCTATGAAAATAAAGAAGTTCTTCAAGGAACAATTCTAAAAAGAATCAAAGGCGGAATGGTGGTTGACCTGATGGGAATGGAAGCATTTTTACCGGGCTCACAAATTGACGTTAGACCAATTAGAGACTTTGATGCTTTTGTTGGACAAAAAATGGACTTTGTTGTTGTAAAAGTTAATATACCAACAGAGAATGTTGTTGTATCCCATAAAGTTTTAGTAGAAGAAGAAATGTCAGGACAAAAAGATTCGATTATTAACAGTCTTGAAAAAGGACAAATACTTGAAGGTGTTGTTAAAGCTATAACAAATTTTGGTGTGTTTGTTGATCTTGGCGGAGTTGATGGTTTGATCCATATTACTGATCTTAGCTGGGGCAGAATAAATCATCCAAATGAAGTTGTAAATCTTGATGAAACAATTAAAGTAGTTGTAACTGATTTTGATGAAGAGAAGAAAAGAATTTCTCTTAGCTTGAAAAAACTATTACCTCATCCTTGGGAAAAAATAGAAGAAAAATTAAACATCGGTGATAAGGTCTCAGGTAGAGTGGTATCCTTAACTGATTACGGTGCATTTATTGAAATTGATAAAGGTATCGAAGGATTAATTCATAACTCAGAGATGAGTTGGACACAGCATATCAAACACCCGTCACAAATGGTTTCTATGGGACAGGTAATTGAAGCTGTAATTTTAAGTTTGGACAAAGAAGAAAAGAAAATATCTTTAGGCATCAAACAACTTGAACCCGATCCTTGGCAATCACTAATGGAAAAATATCCTGTTAATTCCCGCCATAAAGGCACAGCAAGAAATCTTACTAACTTTGGTGTTTTTGTTGAACTTGAACCTGGTGTTGACGGATTAGTACATATATCTGATCTATCGTGGACTAAAAAAGTTCGCCATCCCGGAGAGATAATTAAGAAAGGTGAACAACTTGAAGTATTAGTTTTAGATGTTGATGTTGAATCAAGAAAAATTTCTTTAGGACACAAACAAATTCAAGAAAATCCTTGGGATAAATTTGAGACAATTTATAAACCAGGTTATGAAACCAATGGAAAGGTTGTAAGAATTATTGATAAAGGAATTATTGTTGAATTACCTGATGAAGTTGACGGATTTATTCCGGTTTCACATCTGACCCCTTCTTCAAAGATCAAAAATATAGCTAATCATTTTCCTATGGAAGAAACTTTACCAATGAGAGTTATTGAATTTGATAAAGAGAATAAAAAAATTGTGTTAAGTGTATTGAATGCAATTAAAGAGAAAAGTGAAGAAGAAATTCAAGAATATTTAAATACACACAAATTGGATCGTGTTACAGTTGAATCAATTAAAAATACTGAATCACCTTCAGTTGAACCTTCTGACTTCCAAATATTCGAAACAAAAGAAGAACCTACTAAGTCGTCAGAATAAAAAGATACTCTTGTAATATTTAAAATAAAAAATCCGGTCCGTCAACTGACGGATCGGATTTTTTTATATCTACTATTTTTATTTCTTGTCTATTACTTCAACAATATCATTTTATTAACTTTTACAAAATTATCAGTCTGTAATTTGTAGAAATAAATTCCTGATGAATTACCCTTAGCATCCCAGTTAAAAGAATATGTTCCGGCTTTCATAACTTGATTTACTAACTTACTTACTTCCCTTCCCAAAATATCATATATCAATAATTTTACATTTGTTTCTTCAGGAATAGAAAATTTAATTCTTGTTGACGGATTAAACGGATTAGGATAATTTTGTGAAAGTACATAATCCTTAGGGATTGAATTGTTAATCATTTCTATTCCAGTAGTTCCATCTAATTTACTTATAGATGAAGCTAATAGTGAATATGCATAAGCAGGATTATGAACTCCTAAGCTTCTATCTTCTTTTACAAATAAATAATTATATGCAGCTTGAGCAACTACTTTTGTTATAAATGAATCTATTATAGCTACGTCTGTTGATCCAACAGGGGGTAATAATTTAGCTAATCTGTCAAGTAAGCCCTGCATTTCAATTTGCATACCGTCTATAGTTCCGTTCTGATCTAAGTCTGCATTACCGTTTACATAAAATTTCTTGTCAGAAAATTTTGTACCAAAATTA
Source organism: Ignavibacteriales bacterium CG12_big_fil_rev_8_21_14_0_65_30_8 (assembly GCA_002783525.1). Classification (GTDB taxonomy): domain Bacteria; phylum Bacteroidota; class Ignavibacteria; order Ignavibacteriales; family Ignavibacteriaceae. The sequence goes on from PFGS01000022.1 coordinate 3,072, forward strand.
GCGTGACAATTTA
>PFGS01000237.1 GCA_002783525.1 Ignavibacteriales bacterium CG12_big_fil_rev_8_21_14_0_65_30_8
GTACGGCATTGCAGAGTTTTACAGAAAAGCCGTTGCTGCAGGTATTAAACCTATCATTGGAATGGAGGCTTATATTGTAAAAGAAGGCTCCAGGTTTGACAAAGGCACCAACGACAGCGACGGTGGAAGAAAAAGAGCAAAACATTATAACCATTTAATTCTGCTTGCAAAAAATAGACAGGGCTATAAAAACCTTTCAAAACTTTCAACTTTAGGTCACACAGAAGGATTTTACTACAAACCAAGAATTGATCTTGAACTGTTAAGAAAATACAGAGAGGGAATTATATGCAGTTCTGCCTGTGCAGGCGGTATTGTTGCAAGTGATCTTATAAATAGCGATTACGACAAAGCCAGAAATAAAGCAAAAACATTTAAAGACATTTTCGGTGATGATTTCTATCTGGAAATTCAAGACCATAAAATGGATTACGAGAAAGCAGTTCTTGAAGGAATGCCAAAGTTATCCAAAGAATTAGGGATTAAGTTAGTAGCTACAAATGACTGCCATTATATAGAGCAGGAACACTCAATAGCTCATAACATTCTTTTACTTCTTGCAGATAAAACAGGAAGAGATTACAGAGATTTAAGATATAAAACGGATCAAATATATTTTAAATCTCAGGATGAAATGAAAGCGCTTTTTAAAGATCATAAAAGTGCAATTGAAAATACTTTAGAAATTGATTCAAAGATTGACCTTAAATTAGATTCCGATGGATATCATTTCCCTAATTTTCCAATTCCGGAAAATTCACAAGCCAAAACATTGGATGAGTATCTTGAAATTTTAGCAAAAGAAGGCCTTCATAAAAAGTTTACTAAAATAACTGATGAAATTAAAGAAAGATTTGATTTTGAACTTTCCACAATTAAAGAAATGGGATTTGCAGGTTATTTTTTAATTGTACAAGATTTTATAAATGCTGCAAAAAAAAACAACATTCCTGTTGGTCCCGGTAGAGGCAGTGTTGCCGGAAGTCTTGTAGCTTTTACACTGGGAATAACTGAAATAGATCCTCTTAAATACAATCTTTTGTTTGAAAGATTTTTGAATCCATCCCGTAAATCAATGCCTGATATTGATATAGATTTTGCTGACGATAAACGCGGCGATATTATTGAATATGTCCGTAAAAAATATGGAAGTGATTGCGTAAGCCAGATAATTACTTTTAACAGATTATCCTCTAAAATGGTTTTAAGGGATGTTGCAAGAGTTCTTAATATTCCAATTCCCACTGTGAACAATATCACTAAATTAATTCCTTCAAAATTTGGTAAAGTATTTACATTAGATGAAGCAATTAATAAAGTACCTGAATTAAAATATCTTAAAACTACAAAAGAACCTGATCTGCAGAATTTAATTAAGTATGCAAAAGTGCTTGAGGGAATGAATAGAAATGCATCAAAACATGCTGCCGGCGTAGTAATTTGTCCTGAGGAGATAAGCAACTTTGTTCCGCTTGCAAATGCTGTAAATCAAACAGAAGTTATAACTCAATACAATATGAAGGATATTGAACAAGCCGGTCTTCTTAAAATGGATTTTTTGGGTTTGCGTACTCTTACAATAATTCGTGATACCTTAATTCTGATTAAACAAAATCATAATATAGAAATAGATATTGAAAAAATTCCTTTGGACGATGAAAAAACATACAAGCTTTTTTCAAATGGTCAGACTACAGGCGTGTTCCAGTTTGAATCTCCTCCAATGCGTGAACATTTAAAGAAACTTCAGCCAAACTCAATAAATGATTTAGCTGCAATGAATGCTTTATATCGCCCTGGTCCTATGGAATTTATCAACGAATTTATCGAAAGGAAATTTGGAAAAACAAAGGTTGAATATTTACATCCTCTTTTAGAACAAATATTAAAAGAAACTTACGGTATAATTGTTTATCAAGAGCAGGTAATTCAAATTGCAAATATTATTGGCGGAATGAGTCTTGCAGATGCAGACCTGTTAAGAAGAGCAATGGGTAAGAAAGATCTGAAATCTATGGCAAAATTGAAAAAACAATTTTTAACAGGTGCATTAGAAAATGGAATTAAAAGTAACATTGCAGAAAAGATAGTTGATAACATCGAGAAGTTTGCAAACTACGGATTCAATAAAAGTCATGCAGTTGCATACAGTTTAGTTGCTTATCAAACAGCATATTTAAAAGCTCATTACACGCCTGAGTTTTTAGCAGCCAACTTAACAAATGAATTTGGTAATTCTAATAAAGTAGCTGCCTTTCTGGAAGACTGTAGAAAATTACAAATTGAAGTTTTACCACCCGATGTTAATAATCCTTCTGTTAACTTTAATGTAGAACAAGGTAAAATAAGATTTGGAATGAGCGCAATTAAAAATGTTGGTATTCCTGCAGTAGAAGAATTGATTAAAATTAGAAAACAAATGAAATCAAATTTCAAAAGTATCTTTAACTTCTGCTCAAAAGTTGACACACGTATAGTTAATAAGAGAGGACTTGAAGGACTTGTTTTAGCCGGTGCTTTTGATTCTGTAACTGATAACAGAGCGTCATTATTTGCTTCAATAGAATCAGCTTTGGAGTTTGGGAACAAAGTTCAAAACTCAAAAATCACTTTAGAAAATAGTCTGTTTGGTGATAACCAAGATGAGATAAAAGTAACACCACCAAAATTAGCAAATATACCTAAATGGAATACAAGAGAAAGATTGGCAAGAGAAAGGGAGGTTACAGGATTTTACATAACGGGGCATCCACTAAAAAATTATTTACTTGAATATAATTCTTTTGCAACAGTACAACTTGGTTCTGCACTAGTTCATCAAAATGATGAAATGGTTAGAGCTTGCGGAGTTATTACTTCAATAAAAAGGAAAATAGATAAATCAAACAGAACAATGGCTTTTATTACTCTTGATGATTTTTCAGGCTCGTGCGAATGCTTAATGTTTGCAACTACATATGAAAAATACGGTCAATATATTGAAGAAGAAAAGTGCTTTATTATTGTAGGTAAACCGGAAAGCAGCGGTGATAATATAAAAATTCATATTGAAGAATTAACACCAATGGAACAAGTAAAAGAAAAATTTACTAAAAGCATAAAGATAAATTTAGACGAACAATATTTTGGTGAGAAAGAGCTGTCTAAATTAAAATCTATTTTAAATGAGAATAAGGGTAATATTCCTATTTATCTTCATTTAAAAAATAATGGTTCAAAAGGGAAATTATTTTTTCTGAAAGATTTTAAAGTAAATCCCTCAAATGAATTCATCCGGTCAATGAATACTATACTTGGTGAGGATTCTATTCAACTGTGTCAATAATTTTGTAATATTATTCCATATGTTAATTTATTCTTAGTTAAATTGAAATCGGTTGAAAAACAAATTGCTATTTAGTATACTTGGCTTTTAAATATATTTTAATTGGATTTTAATATGGCATCAGATAATAATAAATTTTGGGCATTAATTTTAGGTGCTTCTTCAGGTTTTGGGAAAGCAGCAGCACTGCAGTTAGCTAAAGACGGCTTTAATATTATCGGTGTGCATTTAGACAGACAAGCTACTATGCATAATGTAGAAGAGATGATAAAAGTTATTGAAGGATTAGGTGTAAAACATAAATTTTATAATGTTAATGCTGCTGATGCCGTTAAAAGAACTGAGGTAGTTGATGAACTAAAAATATCATTATCCAAAGATGATAAAGTAAAAGTTATAATGCATTCCTTGGCTTTTGGTACTTTAAAAAACTTCATCAACAATGATGGTGAAAAGGGAATGACAAAAGCTCAATTAGAAATGACAATTGATGTTATGGCTAACTCATTAGTTTATTGGGTGCAGGATATTTATACAAATAATTTATTAGCTGAAAAAGGAAGAATATTTGGTATGACAAGTTCCGGGGGGCATTCTGTTATTCCAAGCTACGGAGCAGTTTCTGCTGCAAAAGCAGCTTTAGAAGCACATATTAGACAATTAACCGAAGAACTTGGATTTATGGGAGTTTCCGCAAATGCAATAATGGCTGGGGTTACCGATACTCCGGCTTTAAGAAAAATTCCCGGAAATGATATGATGATAGATGTAGCCAGAAGAAAAAACCCAAGAAAGAGATTAACAACACCCGAAGATGTTGCAAAAATAATTTCACTATTCTGTAAAGATGGAGCAGAGTGGATCTCAGGTGGAATAATAAATGCCGATGGTGGTGAAGATGTTGTAAATTTTATTGGACAAGATTAATTTAAAAATTAAAAAAAAAGGATAATAATAATGAAACCAATTGAAATAACTGACGATAATTTTGAATCAGAAGTTATGAAATCTGATCTACCTGTTCTTATTGATTTTTGGGCTGCCTGGTGTGGTCCTTGTAGGATGATTGCTCCTATTGTGGAAGAATTAGCCGGTGAATATAACGGCAAAGTCAAGATAGGTAAATTAGATGTTGATAATAATCAGCAAACAGCAATAAAATATGGAGTAAGAAGTATACCGACCTTACTTGTATTTAAAAACGGTGAAGTAAAAGATACTATTATTGGTGCAGTTCCAAAATCACAGATTTCACAAAAACTGGATGCTGTTGCATAGTTTTTAAATAATAATTTTTTATTAAAGGCTTGCTATATGCAAGCCTTTTTATTTTTAAGAAAAAAACATAAATGAATAAAATTTTAATATCGGATTCAATTGATGGAAAGTGTAAAGATATTCTGGAACAAAACGGAATTGAAGTTACTTATTTACCTGACATTACTTCAGCAGAAATAAAAAAAGAAATTGGAAAATATAACGGTTTAATTGTAAGAAGCAGAACTCAGGTTGATGAATATCTAATAGAAGCAGCTGATAATTTAAATATTATTGGAAGAGCAGGAACTGGTTGTGATAATATTGATATAAACGCTGCAACCCGAAAAGGTATTTTGGTAATGAACACACCGGGTGGAAATACGATCTCTGCAGCCGAACATACTATGGCACTAATGCTTTCTCTTTGCAGACATGTACCACAAGCTAATTCTTCTATGCTATCTGGAAAGTGGGAAAGAGGGAAATATAAAGGTGCAGAATTAAATAATAAAACATTAGGCATTATAGGTTTTGGTAAGATAGGAAAAGAAGTTGCTTTAAGATCTGTTTCATTTGGAATGGATGTTGTTTGTTACGATCCATTGTTCTCTGAAGAATCAGCTTCAAAAATTGGAGTTAAATTAGTTAGTATTGATAATTTATTTAAAAATTCAGATATAATTTCAATTCATGTACCTTTAACCGAAGAGACTAAAAACATAATCTCTAAAAAGAATTTAGACAAATGTAAAAAAGGTGTAAAGATAATTAATTGTGCAAGGGGTGAACTGATAGATGATTCAGATTTATTAAATAGTTTGAATTCAGGACAAGTCTCCGGTGCAGCCATTGATGTTTTTAAAACAGAACCACCAAATTTTTCAGATCCTTTATTAAAACATCCAAATGTTATTACAACTCCACACCTTGGTGCATCTACGCAAGAAGCACAAGAAAAGGTGGCTGTTCAAATTGCCAATCAAATTGTTGATTATTTTAACGGTAAAGAGATAAAAGGTGCGGTAAACGGATTAGGAATTGAAGCTATTAATAATAAAGATATTTATTCGTTTATAAAGCTCGGGGAAAAAATAGGCAAGATTTATACCCAGTTAAGTAAAAACAAATTAGAACAAATAGATATTAATGTTTGTGGTGAAACTTTACATAAGTTTACTTTGTTATTGTCTATATCAGTATTGAAAGGTTATTTAAATAATAAGCTGGAAGAATCTGTTAATTTGATTAATGCTCCTATTTTAGCAAAAGAGAATGGAATAGTCATTAATGAAATAAAATCCAGCAGCAATAATGATTATAAGAATTTGTTAAGCGTGACCTTTCACTCAAAAGATGAATTAAGAAAATTTGACGGTACAGTTTTCGGAACTAATGAGATAAGAATTGTCGGTATCAATAATTACAGAATTGAAGTAAATCCCGAAGGTTATTTATTATTTTACACAAATGAAGATAAACCGGGAATGCTTTCGGTGGTGAGTAAATTATTGGCAGAAAAAAATATTAACATCGGCGGATTATCTTTAGGTAGAAGAGGGAAAGGAGAAATAGCTATAACTGTAATAAATATTGATAATAAAGTAGACAACAAAACACTTGAAAATATTTCTTCTATTAAGGGGATCTCAAATGTCGGTTATATTAAGTTATAAAAATCTTATAGACTATTAGTACTATTAATTATATTTTAAATATTCATTAGTAAAAAAATAATAGAAGGGAATTATGAAAAAAATATTAACAATAATAACTTTAATGTTTTTACCAATTTGCATTGCTTTACCGCAATCCCAATTTAATTTTAATGTAGATTATGCAAGCTTCAAGTATGATTCTGCATCAAATTATATTGAATTCTATTATTCTTTTCCAGGTGATCAACTTAAGACAGTAGAAAAAGATGGTAAGAATATTGTTGAGGGTCTGCTTGAATTACAGATCAAAAATAACTCAACTGATACTGATTTTCTGAATAGAAAATGGAGAATCCCAAGTTTAGCACAAAACAGAGATATAAAAACTAAAGCACAAAATTTAGTTGGAATGATAGCTTTTGTTGTACCAAAAGGAAGTTATACCTGTAATGCTTTAGGATATGACAATAATAATATTGAACAGAAGAAAGATTTTACTTTTTCTTTTGATGTAAATCCTTATAGTTCATCAAAAGCTAAAATCAGTGATGTTCAACTTGCATCAAATATTAAAAATGATGGAGTTGACCAAAAATCTATATTTTATAAAAACACATTAGAAGTAATTCCATACCCGGCAGACATTTTTGGAAAAGCTGTCCCTGTTGTTTTTTACTATAGTGAAATTTATAATTTGGATAAAACAGATGATCTTGAAAATCTTGTTTTTGAATCTTCAATAATGAATAACAATAATCAGAAACTGTATTCTAAAAAAGAAGTTAATATTCAAAAACTATCGGCAATTGTTAAAGTTGGTGCTATAAATGTTTCTAAATATCCTTCCGGTAAATATAAATTGATATTAGCTTTAGCCGACAGTGCAAAGAATTTTGGAATTATTTCTACAAAAGAATTTTTTGTATACAATCCTGATATAAAAACTGTTAAACCTGTAACAAAAAATACAGGCAAATTGATGGGTAGTGAATTTGCTGTCTTATCAGATGACGAATGTGATAATATCTGGACAGCTTCAGAATATATTGCTACTCAAAACGAAAAAGATCAATGGGAAAAAGTACACACGGTTGAAGGAAAGCGTGATTATTTATTTAAATTTTGGAATGCAAAAGATCCAAATTTTGATAGACTAAGAAGTGAATTTTATGTGGATTATTTCAAGAGAGTAAAAATAGCAGCCACAAGATTTAAAAATATGGCAAGAGAGGGTATTAAAACAGATATGGGCAGAGTGCTTATTATGTATGGTGAACCGGATCAAATAGAAAGGTTCCCAAATCAACAAGATACAAAACCCTACGAAATTTGGTCGTACGAGCAAATTGAAGGTGGTGTTACATTTATTTTTGCAGACATTACAGGCTTTTCAAATTATGAACTAGTTCATTCTACTAAAAGACACGAAGTTCACGATGTAAATTGGCCATCGAGAATAGCTACAAGATAATTAGCTGAAATAAACAATTTTAACAAAGGCATTATATCTTTATTGATTTAATGCCTTTTTCTTTTTTATAATATCATTTTACGGAATGAATGAATAAATTAAACAATAAAAAAAATAAATCTAATTATGCAGAATAAAATAGAATATTTTCTATTTATTTCATTCAGTTTCTTTTTTAAGGTTATTGGACTTTCCTTAACACGCAAATTTTCCATCGTCTTTGCTTATTTCTTTTATTATTTAATTCCAATTCGAAAAGAAATAGTTATTAATAATTTAAAATATGCTTTCCCGGAATTTGATACAAAAAAAATTAAAAAAATATCATTTAAAAATTATAAGAGCTTTGCAATAACTTTTACAGAACTAATGCATATGTCTCACATTTCAAACAGTGAATTAATTAAAAATGTTGAATGCATAAATCTGGAAATTGTAAAAAAGAAATATGAGGAAGGCAATCCAATAATTCTTCTAACTGCGCATTTTGGTAATTGGGAATATGTGGCTACTTCAACAGCTCTTCTACTTAATTTACCAGTAAATGCTGTAATGAAAAATCAAAGAAATCCTTATATAACAAAATGGCTCATAAAAACCAGAACAAGATTCGGTAATGAAGCTATACCAATGGGTGTTCAAATAAGAAAAGTTTTTGAAAAGTTAAAAGAAAAACAAATAGTTTTAATGGCTGCTGATCAAAGAGGAGATGAAGAAAGTATCAGAGTTGATTTATTTGGACGGAGTACTTCCGTATTCCCCGGACCAGCAACACTTGCACTAAAAACAAAAGCAGCTTTGATTTGTGCTATTCCGGTTAGACAAAGTAATTATATTTATAAAATTAATTTTGAAGAATTATCACTGGAAAATTTACCTGAAGATTTAGAACAAAAGAAAATTGAGATTTGCCAGAGGTATTCAAATTATCTTCAAAAAATTATAGAGAAAAATCCGGAACAATGGCTGTGGATGCATAGAAGATGGAAACACTAATAACATTTAAGATTTGATGAAAAAATTTTTAATAATACAAACTGCTTTTATTGGTGATGCAATTTTAACTCTTCCAATGATCGAAAAATTAAAGGAATCTAATCCTGATTCATTAATTGATGTGCTTTCCATTCCATCAACAGAAGAAATATTTAAATCCTCACCTTTTGTTAATAAAGTGTATGTAATTGATAAAAAGAGTAAATATAAAGGTTTTTTTTCTATCTTCAAGTTCTCTAAAAAACTTAAAAAAAATAATTATACAAAAATTTATTCACCACACCGATCTTTCCGTTCAGCTATTATTGCAAAACTTATAAATGCAAATGAAAGCTATTCATTTTCAAATTCAAACTTTAAATTTTTATATTCTGATATTATAAACTACAATAAAGATAAACACGAGGTGCAGCGAAATCTTGATTTGATCTTACATGCATATGATGAAAAGTCTTGGAAGATTATACCTAAATTAAATATTGATGATAGGTCCAAAAACAAAGTAGATGATTTTTTTGTAAATTTGGAAGCCAAAAATAAATTTGCTGCAATTGCTTCTGGTAGTATTTGGGAGACTAAAAGATATCCCCAAAACTATTTTGTAGAAATAGTTAGAAACTTGGCTGCTGATTCTTTTACTGTTTTTTTAATTGGCAGTAAAGTTGATGAGAAATTGTGTGGATCAATTTTGGAAAATTCAGGACAAAATGTAATAAATGTAGCTGGTAAATTTTCTTTGATTGAATCTGTTTATTTCTTAAAAAGAATGGATATATTAATTGCTAATGACAGTGCACCTACTCATTTAGGAGTTTGTGCTGATATTCCTGTTCTAACAATTTATTGCTCAACTGTACAAAATTTTGGATTTTACCCGTACAATAATAAAAGCAGTTATATTTCCTATGATAATCTAGATTGTAAACCATGCGGAATTCATGGTTTTAATAATTGTCCTATAAAAACATTTGACTGTGGTAATTTATTAAAACCAGAAAAAATTCTTTTAAAAATTAAGGAAATGACTAATGCCTGAAATTGTAAATGCTGAAAATATCAATATTGATAATAATATTGATGAAGCAGTATCATTAGCCAAAAAATTATATTTCGGAGGTTCAATCTTTATTTATCCAACCGATACAATTTATGGAATCGGAGCCAACCCTTTAAATGAAAAGGCTGTAAAAAAAATTGATAAAATTAAAGGAAGAGATGAGAGGAAAAAAAATATTCTGCTTATAAATAATATAGATAACCTATTAGAATATGTAGATGTGCAATCGGAAAAATATCTGGATTTTCTACTTGCTGTTTGGCCTAATCCTGTTTCAGTAGTTTTAACTTTAAATGATAAGTATAAAAATTTATTACACTCTTCAAATTGTGCATTTAGAATTCCCAATCATCGTTTCTGTTTAAGACTTTTAGAAGAGCTTAAAATGCCATTAATATCTACAAGTGTTAATAAATCAAATAATCCGCCTATAAATGAACCAAGTGTAATAATGGAAGAATTCGCTAATGAAATAGACACTATATTTTATAGCAATAACAAAAATTATTACGAAGCTTCAACTATAATTGACCTCTCTGATATGAAACCAAAGGTATTAAGACAGGGTAAGATGAAGGTTGATGAAATGATAGAAAAGTATTTAAATTAAATAAAATGAAACTGAACTTAAAAAAAATAAAAGAACTAAAAACATTCTCTATTCTAATAATACCTGATCATTCAGGAATCCAAACAAAGCAACGTAAGTTAAATTTAGGAACTATAATTGCAATAATTTCAGCTTATAGCATATGCATATTTATCATTGGATTTCTATTATTTGATGTTGGTCCATTTGGAAGGATGTTGGGGTTAAATAATCCAAATTTGAGTAAAGAAGAAATCCAGCAAGTTGAAATGCTAAATAAGAGGTTAATTTATTTAAGCAGAGAAATGATGGAATTAAAATCCACTAATCAAAAATTAAAAGAAGCTATGTATTTGGGTGATTCTACTTTAGTAGATTCTTTATTGAATATTAAATCTAAAAAAACTGCTGATTCTGTTTCAACTGTAAAGAACAAACCAATAAAAGGTGATCTGTTTTTTATTCTCAATAAACTATTACAAGGGGTTGATAAAAAAAAAAATAACCAGATTTTTTTTGAAAAACCTGTTGACGGATTTATTAGCAATAAATTTGATACCGAAACCGGTCATTTTGGGATTGATTATGCTTTGAAAACCGGAACGGCTATTCATGCTTCAACAGGCGGGTTTGTAATTTTTTCAGATTATACTGTTAAAGATGGTTATATGCTTATAATTAATTGTCCAAATAATTATATTACTATATATAAACATTGTTCAATTCTTTTAAAGAGAGAAAGAGAAACAGTTTCAACTGGTGAAATAATTGCATTAAGTGGCAACAGTGGAATGATCAGCACAGGTCCACATTTACATTTTGAAATTTGGAAAGAGGGAATACCTATTGATCCCTTAAAAGTATTTTTAAATTATTTAAAGGAGTAACAATTGAAAAAGGATAATAGTTTTAAAAATAATGAACTTACCATAATAAGTACTGGTGTAGTTTTAGAGGGGAAAATGAAATGTAACGGCAATATAAGAGTTGATGGAGCAATACATGGTGATATTGATGCTGTAGGCAATATCACTATTGGAAGTAGTGGGAAAGTGAAAGGAGAAATAACAGCTAAAGATATTACAATTGGAGGTAAAGTGGATGGAATTGTTAGAGCTGAAAACAAAGTAGTTTTAGAAGCTAAATCAATGTTAAGGGGAGAACTTAATACAAAAATTTTAGTTATAGCTGAGGGAGCTATCTTTGACGGTACAAGTAAAATGATGTCAAACGAAAAAATACCTATTAAAACACCTCAAACTTTGAATGTTAAATGAAACAGCAAGATGAGCAGTCTAAGGATGATAACAATTTAAGATCTTTGGGTAACTATCTTGGGTTAGGAATGCAGCTTGCTGCAACAGTTGGAGTAATGGTTTTAATTGGTTATTGGTTAGATGGAAAATTTAAAACAAGTCCTTGGTTAATATTAATTTTTTCATTTTTGGGTATAGCATCGGGTCTTTATAATTTTCTTAAAACGGTAATCCAACCACCTAAAAAATGAATCCCTTAAAAGTATTCAAAATTACAATTGTTTTTACATTTCTAAGCTTCATTTCAATTTATTTATTAAGACTGAACAACTACATTACAACATTAGAAGCTTATTCATCATTCTGGGCATGTTGCTTTACTAGTGTTAATTATTATTTGGGAATGCTATCAATAAAAATAGGAATAAACAGAAATTATAAGGTTTTAATGATAAGCTTCTTTGGTGGCATGTTAATTCGGCTTATTTTATTGTTATTACTTGTATTTATAGGTCTAAAATTCTTGGAAATAAGTAGGAATATCTTTATTTTTTTAATTCTATTTTTTTACATTTTGTATTTATTATCAGAGGTATCATTTCTGATTTTTTGGAATAAGGAACACGAAAAAAATAATGATTGAAAATATACAAGATACAGTGGCGGTAGCGGATACGGTACATAAATCAGAGGGTGGTAGTGGTTGGATTTTACACCATGTTATGGATTCAAACAAAATCGATTTTGAACCATTTGGAACTTTAACTTTACCCCATCTTTCTATTTTTGGAATTGATATTTCTATTACAAAACATATCTTTTTTTCTTGGGTTATTTCTTTACTATTGATAGTGTTGTTAATAATAGTGGCAAAGAATTATAAAAAATCACTAATACCCAAAGGTATATCAAATTTATTTGAGCTTATAATAATTTTTGTAAGAGATGAAATTGTTAAACCAACCATCGGTAAAGGATATGAATTCTTTCTACCGTTTTTGCTAACAACATTCTTTTTTATTTTGATTGCAAATTTATTTGGTCTTATTCCTTACAGTACAACTGTAACTGGAAATATAGCAGTAACAGCAACATTAGCTGTTATATCATTTGTTGCAATTCAGATTGGAGGAATTAGATCAAATGGATTTTTCGGATATTTTAAAGGACTAATCCCATCCGGAATGCCAAGCTGGTTGTTAACAATTATTATTCCGTTAGAAATTTTAGGTTTGTTTACAAAACCATTTGCATTGTGTATACGTCTTTTTGCAAATATGATTGCCGGGCACGTTGTAATTTTATCGCTTATAGGTTTAATATTTATCTTTAAAGCTATTTGGTTTGTTGTTGCACCTGTTTCAGTAGGCTTTGCTCTATTTATATTTTTTCTGGAAATTTTAGTTGCTTTAATTCAAGCATATATATTTACGATGTTAACTGCATTATTTATAGGAATGGCGGTTCATCAGGAACATTAAGAAATATTTTTTAAACATAAACTTTAAGGAGTACAAAAATGGATTTAGCATGGTTAGGTGCTGGCATTGGCGCCGGAATTGTTTTAGTTGGTGCTGGATTAGGAATTGGTAAACTTGCTGCTGCTGCAATGGAAGCAATGGGAAGACAACCGGAAGCTGCCGGAACGATAAGAACAAATATGATTATTGCTGCAGCATTGATCGAAGGTCTTGGATTTTTCGGACTAGTTATCTGTATCTTATTAGCTATTAAGGCTTAATTTATTTATTTGATCCTCAAAAAGGATCCTTTAAAAATTATTATTTAATTAAGGAAATTATATGATTACCGGTTTAACATTATCATTTTTTGCTTTTACCTCTGAAGGTGG
>PFGS01000205.1 GCA_002783525.1 Ignavibacteriales bacterium CG12_big_fil_rev_8_21_14_0_65_30_8
TATTTATCTGCATAAAATAATTTTACTTTTTGACTTTGAAATAATTTATAATTCAAAATTAAACATTTATAATTTACTTAGTGTGCATCAAGCCAATTTTCTCCTATACCCGTTTCCACTAAGATTGGAACTTCCATAGGCAGAGCTGTTTCCATTAATTTTTTTATTACTGGTCTTAGTTCATCAATTTCATCTTTATGTGCATCAAAAAGTAACTCATCGTGTACTTGCAAAATCATTTTTGTTTTTGCTTTTCTTTTAGTCAATTCTTTATGAATATTTATCATTGCTATTTTAATCATATCAGCTGCCGTTCCCTGAATTGGCATATTTATAGCTACTCTTTCTTCAAATTGTCTGACAATTCTGTTTTTGCTGTTAATATTTCTTAAAAATCTTCTTCTTCCTAATAATGTTTCTGCATATCCTTTCTCTTTGGCAACTTTAACAGTGTCTTCCATATAGTTTTTTACTTTTTTAAAAGTATTAAAGTAAGTTTCAATAATTTCTTTTGCATGCTTTTGTGTAATGCCAAGCCTGGTGCTAAGTCCAAATGGTCCGATTCCGTATAAAATTCCAAAGTTTACTTCTTTAGCTTTTCTACGCATATCGCTTGTGACATCTTCAGGATCTACCATAAATACCAAAGCTGCTGTACTTTTGTGGATATCTTCACTATTCTTAAATGCTTTTTTCATTCCTTCATCATCGCAAATGCTTGCCATTATTCTAAGCTCAATTTGGCTGTAATCTGCGCTTAATATTATATGATTTTTATCCCTTGGTACAAAAGCTCTTCTAATTTCTTTTCCTCTTTCAGTTCTGATAGGAATGTTTTGTAAATTTGGATCATTGCTTGAAAGTCTGCCCGTTGAAGCTGCTATTTGGTTTAATGTAGTATGTATTCTTCCGGTTTTTGGATTTATCATGTTAGGCAAAGCATCTGCATAAGTAGATTTTAATTTTGTTATTTGTCTGTACTCAGAAAGTTCATCAATAATTTCATGCTGGCCTCGCATATTTTCAAGTGATCTTGCGTCTGTGGAAAACCCTGTTTTAGTTTTTTTAGTGGGAGTAAGTCCCAATTTATTAAAAAGAATTTCCTGAAGTTGTTTTGGAGAATTTATATTGAATTCAGAACCGGCATATTTATAAATTTTCCTTGTTAGCTTCTCAATTAATTTTTCAAGTTCTTTACTTAAATCATTCAGTGTTTTTTTATCTACGGTTATTCCTTCTCTTTCTATATCTTCAAGAACAGCTACTAACGGAAAATCAATATCATATGCAATTTTTTCAAGTCCTTCTTTTTTAATTTCTTTAGAAAGTATTTCATATAATCTAAATGTTATATCTGCGTCTTCACTTGAATAATTATTTAATTCATTTAAATCCACATCAAAAATTTTTGTCGGATCTTTTTTCTCACCTATTATAGATGAAATTGAAATAGGTTTATAGTTCAAATATTTTTCAGAAAGAGCATCCATCCCGTGTTTCTGATCTGGATCAATTATATAACTTGCTACCATTGTATCAAAGAAAAAATTATTTACCTCAATTCCTAAAGATCTTAAAACACCAATATCATATTTACCGTTTTGGCAAACTTTTTTGATCTTGGAATTTTTAAATAACGGCGTAAAGATTTTTACAAATTCATTAGTTGGTATTCTGTCATCTAAGTTTTTTGAGAAAAGATCTTTTTTGTTTTTTTCAGGTTGAAGGGCTACAAAAAATCCTTCTCCTTTTTTTGATGAAAAAGAAACTCCCGCTAAGTTCAAATCCAAATAATTTAATCCGTCAGTTTCTGTATCAAATACAAATAATTTAGACTTTGATAGTACTTCAGCTAATTTTTCAGCTTCCTCTACATTATTAACTAGTTTATATTTTACTTTTTTATTATCAAAAACTTTTTGATCGTTTACTACTTCAGCAACTTCTTCTGAATTTTTATCAAAAATATTTAATAATCTTTGGTAAAGTCTTGTGAATTCTAAATCAACAAAAATTTCTTTTATTTTATCAAAGTCTGGGGATGTAAATTTTGCTTTTTCAAAATTAAACTCCATCGGAACACTGCAATTGATTGTAGCCAATTCTTTAGATAAAAATGCATTCTTCTTACTTTCTATTAGCTTATTTTTTGTTCCTTCTTTTTTAACCTTATCAATATTTTTGTAAATATTTTCAAGTGTCTTGAATTCTTTTATCAGTTCAGTTGCACCTTTTGGACCAATTCCGGCAACTCCCGGAATATCATCTGATTTATCACCAACCAACGCCAAATAATCTATCATTTGTTTTGGTGTAAAACCAAATTCATCCATCATCATTTTTTCATCATAAATTTTTATTTCATCTGTGGATTTCTCACCTCTAACAATAAATGTCTTTTTAGTAATCATTTGATTGTAGTCTTTATCAGGTGTAATTACGTAGGAAAGTAAACCTTTCTTTTCTGCTATTTTAACTGCAGTACCAATAATGTCATCAGCTTCATATTTTGGTAAAATATATAATGGCATATTCAGAGCTTCAATAATATCTTTGATTCTTCCTATTTGTCGGATCATATCATCAGGCATTTTTTCTCTGGAGACTTTATAATCTTTATAAATATCATGTCTGAATGTTTTTTCTTTTGAATCAAAAGCGACTGCCATATAATCCGGCTTTTGGTCTTCTATCACTTTGAGTATTTGAGTAACAAAGCCGTAAACAGCAGAAGTTGGTTCACCTTTTTTAGAAACTAAAGGGCGGCTAATAAAAGCAAAATATGCCTTATAGGCTAAAGCCATTGCATCAATAATTACAAATTTTTTGTTTTCCATATTGCTGGTTTATTAAAGAAAATTTAGCATTTAATATAATAGTATATTTTGAATGATGATTTAGAAAAATAATTGTATATTTTTAACTATCAATATTATATAATAATTTAATTACCATTACAGAACATCATTAATTTAATCTATATTTACTTTTAATGAAATGTTATGCTTAAATCAACTAATAAATTCTCATCTTTCAAAGATATTACAAAAGCAGCCGGATTAGTATTTGGGGATATTGGTACCAGTCCTATTTATACTTTAACTATAATTTTTGCAATTACAGCACCTACTATAGAAAATTTAATGGGAGTCCTTTCACTTCTTTTTTGGACTCTTATAATCTTAGTAACAGTTAAATATGCTTGGCTCGCTATGAGTTTAAGTATTAAGGGGGAAGGTGGAATTATTGTATTGAAAGAAATTCTTTTGGATTCATTAAAATCCGGAAGAAAAATTGTTTTTGCGACATTCTTAGGTGTTATTGGAGTTTCATTGATAATGGGAGATGGAGTAATTACTCCGGCAATAAGTATTTTATCAGCCGTTGAAGGTTTAGAATTAATCCCTTTGATTGGTCATATAAGTATTAATACAATTATACTAATTACTTGTATTATAACAGTTTTACTCTTTTCATTTCAGTTTTTAGGTACTGATAAAGTTGCCTCTTCATTTGGACCAATAATGATCTTATGGTTTGCTTCTCTTTTTATTTCGGGTATGATTTATATAATTGAAGCTCCCCAAATATTAACTGCTGTTAGCCCACATTATGCAATTGAATTTATGGCAAATAACGGATTAACCGGATTTTTTATTTTAAGTGAAGTAATTCTTTGTGCAACCGGAGGAGAGGCACTTTATGCTGATATGGGACACTTGGGTGCAAAACCAATAAAACATGCTTGGTATTTTGTATTCTTTGCTCTTCTTATTAATTATTTTGGACAAGGAGCTTATGTAGTTTCAACAGGAAATACAAATTTAATTCTCTTCTCAATGATTGAATCTATCTCAAATATAATTTATATCCCATTTTTAATTTTAACTTTATTTGCTACTATAATTGCATCTCAAGCAATGATAACAGCAATTATGTCCTTGGTTTATCAAGGTATTACAACTAGAATGTTTCCTTTGATGAAAATAAAATTTACATCAACTCAATTTAAATCTCAGATTTATATCGGAGCTGTAAATTGGGGTTTACTTATTGCAGTTCTTTTTATGATCATCTCATTTAAAAAATCAGGAAATATTGCAGCAGCATATGGATTTGCAGTAACTGCTTCAATGGTTATAAGCAGTATTTTTATGATATGGATATTCAAATTTCAAAAAAAATATTTTAAAATGTCAGTTACGTATGTTGTACTGATCGTATCGACAATTTTTCTCATAGCATTATTTGATAAAATACCTCACGGAGGATATTGGTCAATAATTATAGCATTATTACCGTTTATTATAATCCAACTTTGGGCAAGAGGAAATAAATCAATTAGAAAATCATTTCGTGCTTTGCCAATAGATACTTTCTTATTTAGTTATAACCAAATATATGGGAAGGGTAATAATATTAAAGGAACTGCATTATTCTTTACTAGAAATTTCAAAGAAATTCCACCATATATTGTTCACTGTATGCTGAGATGTAATATTGTTTATGAGAATAATATTTTAGTATCAATTAGAACAACAGAAAAACCCTATGGTATGAATTTTGAAAAAATTGATAACCTTGCTCACGGATTATCCGGAATCAAAATTGATCATGGCTATATGGAAATAATTGATATTCAATCAATGCTTAAGAAAAATAATATAAAAGAAAAAGTTATTTATTACGGAGTTGATGAAATTTCTACAAAGAATCCTTTACTTAAAGTTTTTGCATTCTTAAAGAAAATGTCACCTTCATTTGTTAATTTTTATACTTTGCCATACAACAAACTACATGGTGTACTAACAAGATTGGAAATATAAAAAGATGAAAAAATATATTTTAGTTTTAGTATTAGCTGTAAGTTTTGCTAGTATTGTTTCCCCTCAAAATATAAAAAAAGATACTCTAACTTTTGCGTTCTGGAATATGGAAAACTTGTTTGATACTATACATGATCTGAATAAAAATGACTATGAATTTACACCAGAGGGAGCAAAAGAATGGACTGAAAAGAGATTACTTCATAAACTTGAGAATATGTCAGAAGTTATTAAAAAAATGAGTGACAAGGATGGACCGGATATTTTAGGCATGTGTGAAGTTGAACATCAGACATTAGTTGACTTAATGTTAAATAAATTTTTTCAAAAGAAAAATTATGGAGTAGCTTATAGAGAATCTCCAGATAAAAGAGGGATTGACAACGGACTAATTTATAACAAAGATGAATTCATTCTAATTTCTGTTGAAGCAATTTCAGTAGAACTTCCGACACATTACCCGACAAGGGATATTTTGCAAGTTTTATTAAAATCAAAAAATAATGATAGTATTTATGTGTTTGTTAATCATTGGCCTTCCAGAAGGGGAGGACTAGAAAAATCTGAAAAGAATAGATTTGTTGCTGCTCAAACACTAAAAAATTCCATTCAAGAATTAATAAACATAAATAAGAATTTTAATATTTTAGTAATGGGCGATTTTAATGATACACCTACAGACAGATCATTTATCCAAGTATTAAATGCTAAACCTGTTCCATCGTACTTAATGAAATATGAAGATTCAAGTAATGTTTTTCTTTATAATTTAGCTTATGATCTTGCAGTAAAAGGATATGGTTCTTTAAGTTTTAGAAAAGAATGGAATATGCTAGATCAGTTTTTAATTTCTAAAAATTTAATTACAGAAGATAGTTTTACTTATTTATTAGGATCATTTCAGATATTTAAACCGGAAATTATTATTCAAGATAGTGGTAAGTATAAGGGTTCTCCTTTTCCAACTTATGGAGGTAAGAATTATCTCGGTGGATATAGTGATCATTTCCCTGTAATTGCAAAGTTCATTATTAATTAATTATTTATATAATTAGGTATATGGAATTAAAAACTTTTACAAATAAAATTAAAAACATAATCCCAAGTTCAGGTTCAAAAGAAACGCAGATTAAAACCGGAGTTAAAAAGTTTGGAACATTCGGGGGTGTGTTTACTCCTGATGTTTTGACCATCCTTGGTGTAATTATGTATCTACGACTCGGTTGGGTTGTGGGTAATGCCGGTTTTCTTGGTGCAATATTGATAATTGTGTTGGCTAATTCTGTAACAATATGTACAGGTTTGTCAATGTCATCGATAACTACGAATATTAGAATCGGTTCAGGTGGAGCATTTTCTATTATTGCAAAATCTCTTGGACTGGAAGCTGGTGGCAGCATTGGAATATCTTTATACATTGCTCAAACACTTTCAGCAGCACTTTATATTATAGGATTTACCGAAGCTTGGCTTTTAGTTTTTCCTTCTCATTCAGTTTTACTGGTTTCATCAACTGCTTGGATATTATTATTAGGTGTAAGTTATACTAGTGCCCATTTTGCAATAAAGATTCAATATGTTATAATGACAATTATTGGTATTTCACTAGTATCTTTTTTGTTTAGTCCATATAGTATTACTACCCATGCACCATCCTTTGGAAAATTTGAAGATGGTAATTTTTGGTTAGTCTTTGCAATCTTTTTTCCTGCAGTCACTGGAATTATGGCAGGTGCAAATATGTCAGGAGATCTTAAAAATCCAAGAAAATCTATACCATTAGGCACAATGTCTTCTATTTTTGTAACAATGATTATTTACATTGGACTAGCTTATTTACTGACTATTGTTGCAACTCCGGAAGAACTAAGAAGTAATCAAATGATAATGGTTGATAGATCATTTTGGGGACCTGCTGTAATATTAGGTATTATGGGAGCAACATTATCTTCTGCATTAGGCAGTATGGTTGGAGCCCCAAGAATTTTACAAGCACTTGCAGAAACTAAAATTGTTCCTTTTAGTAAATTCTTTTCAGTTAAGACTAAAAATAATGAACCAAGAAATGCAATTATATTTTCCGGAATTATTGTTGAAATTTGTTTAATACTTGGCAATTTAAATTTTCTTGCAATTCTAATTACGATGTTCTTCCTTATTACTTATGGAATGCTAAACCTTGTAGTTTTTATTCAGCAAAGTATGAATATAATCAGCTTCAGGCCTACATTTAAGATTCCTAAGTTTGTTCCTTTAGTTGGAGCTCTTGGCTGCTTATTTATGATGTTCCTAATCAATTCTGTATTCAGCATTATTGCACTAATTATAATTTCAATTTTATATGTAACTCTGGAAAGAAGAGAATTAAAGACACATAAAGGTGGGGATATTAGAGGTGGGATGTTCATTGCAATTGCAGAGAAAGCTACTAGAATTGCTATGAAACTTCCTAAGAATCAAATATCCTGGAAGCCTGATTTAGTAGTACCCATTGATGATCCAAATGTTTGGGCAGGTTCTTTACTCTTCATTAGAAATATAATTTATCCTTCAGGCAGTTTATTTGTATTTAATGTAACATCTAAAATTGATGAAGCTAAAAAAGAAAGTTTGGAAACATTACTTGAACCTATTAAATCGGATAGTAATTTATTTGTTAATCATACTTTAATTGAAGACAGAGATTTTTTACACGGTGCTAAATTAGTTTTGCAAACATTAAAAGCCGGTATGTTCAAACCAAATATTTTATTTCTCACTATTGGTAAAAAATCTGAGAATGATAAAATTATTAAAGAATTAATGAAATTTGCTAATAGTGATAATGATCTGGGATTAATTTTATTGAGGCAACATCCTAAAAAAGCATTTGGAATGCAAAAGACAATAAATCTTTGGCTAAGGGATAAAAGTCCAAATTGGAATTTGGCAATATTAATTACGCTACAGATTCAACGCAATTGGGAAGGAAAAATTAACCTAATATCAGTTGCAAATGATAAAAGTGAAATAAGAAGAATAAACATTTTTTTAGAAAGATTAAGTGATCAAGCAAGACTTCCATCAATGACTGAATTATTTGTTTTAACCGGATCTTTTAAAGAAACATTAAAAACAGCTCCACTTGCTGACATAAATATTTTAGGTTTCTCAGGTACATCCGAACTGGAATTTATGAGAAATGCGACCAATATTACAAAAACTTCTTGTGTATTTATAAATGAATCCGGTGAAGAAAGCGCTTTTGCTTAAATTTATAATTATATCTTCAAGTATTAGAGGAGAAAATTTGAAGCCTTTAAGAATTTTCATAATAATATATTGTTTAAATGTATTTGGATATTCACAAATATATGATACATCTCCAATTAATTTTATTCCTATAAATCATGCTTCATTTATAATAACGAATGAAACACAATCTATTTATGTAGATCCTGTTCAAGATATATCAGCATATCAAGCATATCAAAAAGCAAATATTATATTGATTACACATATTCATGGAGATCATTTCAAACCTGAAACAGTTAATAAACTAAAGAATGATGATCTAAAAATTATTGGTCCTAAAAATGTAATTGATGAATTGGGGTTTGGAACAATACTGAATAATGGAGAAAATATTAAAATTGGTGATATACTAATTGAA
The DNA here is from genome assembly GCA_002783525.1 of Ignavibacteriales bacterium CG12_big_fil_rev_8_21_14_0_65_30_8. GTDB lineage: Bacteria > Bacteroidota > Ignavibacteria > Ignavibacteriales > Ignavibacteriaceae. The sequence goes on from PFGS01000205.1 coordinate 8,479, forward strand.
GCAATTCCAATGTATAATCTTACAGAAGATAGATTAAAATTCCATGAAAAGGGAAAAGGGAACGGATATGTTGTTACAATGAGTGATAAAAGAATCTATATATCCGGTGATACAGAAGATATTAAGGAAATGAGAGAATTAAAAAATATAGATTATGCTTTTGTATGTATGAATTTGCCCTACACAATGACTGTTGAACAAGCTACATCTGCAGTATTAGAATTTAAACCAAAAGTCGTTTATCCCTATCATTACAGAGGGACAAAAGGTTATAGCGATATTGAGAAATTTAAAAGATTAGTAAGTGTAAATAGGAATATTGATATCATATTATTAAAATGGTATTAATATTTTTATAGAATAAGACAAATAAATTTTTATATTTATTTGTCTAAAAAAATGAAATATTCTTATATTGACTTTGTTTTTATATTTAATTATTCTAATAACATTATTTTTTATAATTATGGATTTTATCCACTCCTTTAACGATCATTCAATTAATTTTTGGAGGTTATTCTAAATGGACATACTTGGATTGATATCATCAGTTACACACATTATAGCACAAGCTACAAATGATTCTGGAGCTTTAAATTGGCTGGCGTCAAAATATGAAGCTGGCGGATTATTTATGCATCCTATTTTGGCAAGTTTAATATTAGGGCTTGCTTTTTGTTTTGAGAGATTCTGGACTCTTTCAAGAGCCAGAGTCAATACAAAAGATTTTCTTATCAGAGTTACCACTTCATTAAAAGAAGGTGGAGTTGAAGAAGCTAAAGATCTTTGTGCAAGCACAAGAGGTCCAGTAGCATCAGTTTTTCATGCAGGCTTATTAAGAGCAGATGAAGGTTTAGACGCTGCTGAAAAAGCAATTATGGCTTATGGTGGAATTGAGATGGGATTTCTTGAAAAAGGAATGATCTGGATTTCAACTTTTATTACTATTGCACCTATGCTTGGTTTTACCGGTACTGTTCAGGGTATGATCACTGCATTCGATTCTATTAAAGAAGCGGCACAAATATCACCTGCAATTGTTGCAGACGGTATTTCAGTTGCTCTTTTAACAACACTATTTGGTCTTGTAGTTGCTATGATTCTTCAAGTATTTTACAACTTCTTTATTTCAAAAATTGATAAATTAGTTGGAGATATGGAAGAGAGTTCAGTACAATTAATTGATGCTTTATACGAATACAAGCAAAAATAATTTAGCCCTAAATATTTTCTCATTAATTAATTTTTTAGGTGAAGAATAGCAATGATTAAAAAGAAAAAAATAGCAGAAGCAGCCATACCTACTAGTTCTATGGCTGATATTGCGTTTCTACTTTTATTATTTTTCTTAGTTGCGACTGTTATTGATGTTGATACCGGTATTGGCTTAACATTACCAGAATTTGTTGAAGATGTTAAAAATGTTGAAGTACCGAAAAGCAGAATGGCTGCAATTTTAATAAATGAAAATGGTGATGTCCTTTTAGATGGCAAAGTAATTTCAGTATTTCAGATAAAAGATAATTTGAAAGCTAGAATTATTTCTAAAATTGAACTCCCTTCAAATAAGAAACTTATTGTTTCTGTTAAAACAGATAGAAAAACAAAATATGATATTTATATTCAATCTTTAGATCAGATTAAGCAAGCTTATTTTGAAGTAAGAGATGATTATTCGAATTCAAATTTTGGGAAGAAATATAATGACCTTGTAGAAACACAACAAAAAGATGTGCAAGAAAAAATTCCAATTATTATTTCATTAGCGGAACCTGAAGCGGTGAAAAAATAATTTTACAAAGGATAATAAAATGACATTTGAAAAAAGAAGAGCTAACACAAAACAAGAAATACCAACAGCATCTATGCCTGATATTGTTTTTATGCTTCTTCTATTCTTTATGGTTACTACAACTTTAAGAGAAGTAGATGTTTTAGTAAAATTTAAGTTACCCGAAGCAAAAGCTATAGAGAAAATAGAAAACAAAAGATTAATATCTTATATCTGGGTTGGTGATGATTCTAGAATCCAAATTAACGATAACCTTGTTAAATTGGATGATGTTGAGCCAATTATGTATGGTAAAAGACAAGAATTACCAAATGTGATTGTTTCTTTGCGTGTAGATACAAATGCTGATATGGGATTAGTTACTGACATTCAGCAACAACTTAGAAAAGCTTATTGTTTAAGACTAAATTACTCTACTACACTAAAAATTTAACTTAACAACTTTTTTATTTATTTTTAGAAGGCAGGATTGTTAAAACTTTCCTGCCTTTTTTAATTATAGGATATACAATGACACTAAAAGATAAAATTGATGAAGACCTAAAATTAGCAATGAAAGATGGTGATAAGTTAAAACTCCAAACTATCAGATCAATAAGAGCGTTAATAATAGAATTTGAAAAAAGTGGATCAGGTAAAGACCTTAACAAAGAAGAAGAAATAAAATTATTATCAACTGCATCTAAAAAAAGAAAAGATTCTATTGAACAATTTAGAAATGCCGGGAGAGATGAATTAGCTAAAAAAGAAGAATACGAATTAAGTATTCTACTTACATATTTACCTAAACAACTTTCTAATGATGAAATAAAAAAAGCAATAAGTGAATTAGCAATGAAATTAAATGCTAAGACTAAAGAAGATTTCCCTAAATTAATGCCTGCTGCTATGAAAGAATTAAAAGGTAAAGCTGATGGGAAAGTTGTTAAAGAACTAGTAACTGAATTTTTGGGGAAATAGTGAATATTTTAGACATCATAATATTTGCCGTATTTCTAATTGGATTTGCTCTAGGATATAAGGATGGAATTGTAAGAAAGATTATAGGAATAGTGGGACTGGCTCTTGCAATTTATTTATCAGCAAAATATGCGGAATCTTTTGGCAACATATTAGCCAGAATGACAAATATTGAAAATTATTTTGCTAAAATAATTTCTGCATTACTAATTTTCTTTACTATAATAACTGTCTTCTCTCTTATTAAAAGAGTTGTCCATCCATTTGACAAAGTAAATAATTTAATTAATCAGTTATTAGGGGCAGTTATTGGTTCTGCTCAATTATTGTTTTTTTTAAGTGCTGTCTTTTTTATACTAAGTATGTTTGGTCTTCCACAAGATTCCACTACAAAAGGCTCAGTATTTTATAAAACAATTTACAATGTATTACCGGAAACTGTAAACTTACTAAATGATTACACTCCTGAGCCTAAAAAATTTTTTGATAACTACTCAAAAGAGGACAACCCCTTATAAAAATGGAGACCACACTTCTAAAAAAATTAGAATTTGATAAAGTCCTTTCCATAATTGAAAAATATTGCTCAACAGATAATGGCAAAAAATATATTTTAAAATTATATCCACAAACTTTAAAACCTATTGTTTTATCAGAAGGAAACTTAGTAACAGAAGCAAAAAGAGTCTTAATAGAAGATAACAACCTGCCTATTGAATATTTACCTGACTTGAATGAAATTATTTCAAGAAGTTCAATTGAAGGGTCGATATTAACAGAAAAAAAAATCTTACAAATATTAAAATTATTTGAAACCTCAAGAGCAATATTTATCTATATAAAAAATTATTCAGAAATAGCACCAGGATTATATGACAAAAGTAAAATATTATTTATTGATAAACTTTTTGAGTCACATATAACAAAAATATTAAATGACAGAGGAGAAGTTAAAGATTTAGCAAGTATAGAGCTAAAAAACATAAGAACTCAGATTAAAGAAAAAGAATATGATTTAAGAAAATCTGTCCAAAGGATTATAAAAAAATTAGAAAAAAATGATATTGTTCAGGATGACTATGTTACTTTAAGAGATGGGAGAATTGTACTACCGGTTAAAGCTGAACATAAAAGGCATATTAAAGGATTTATTCATTCAGAATCGGCAACAGGACAAACTGTTTATATTGAACCCAGTGAAACATTAGAATTAAACAATGACATTATTACACTTAAATTTTCAGAACGCAGAGAAATAGAAAGAATTTTAAAATTACTAACTAAAAAGATTGGTGAAGTAAAAACTGAGTTAAAACAAAATTTAGACATCATCTCTTATTTAGATTCTATTTTTGCTCGAGCAAAATACTCTTTTGAAATTAAAGGGAGTTTCCCATCAATTATAAAAGATAAAGAATTTTCTGTAATTGATGCTCAGCATCCATTACTTGTGCAAAGGTTGGGTTTTTCAAATACTGTTCATTTAAATCTCAAAATTAATAATGAAAGGACAATAATTATTACAGGTCCAAACGCAGGTGGCAAAACTGTTGTACTAAAAACATTGGGGCTACTAGCGCTGATGGTTCAATCAGGCTTGCATATACCTTGTGGGCCGGATTCTAATTTTTGGATTTTTAAAAATATTTATGCAGATATAGGAGATGAACAATCTATTGAAGATGACCTTTCTACTTTTAGTTCGCATTTAAAAAATATTAATAATATAATAAAACAAGCTGATAATGAATCATTAATTTTACTGGATGAAATTGGAACTGGTACAGACCCAAATGAAGGTTCCGCACTTGCTGCGGCTATATTGTTAACTTTTGTAAGGATGAATTCTGTTGTTTTAGCAACAACACACCATGGCAATTTAAAATTATTAGCTGATTCTGTTAAAGGTATTCAAAATGCATCTATGCAGTTTGACCAAGAAAATCTAAAACCGACATATATTTTGAAGCAAGGGCTGCCAGGCTCTAGCTATGCTTTTGAAATTGCTGAAAGATTGGGCTTTGATAAAGACTTTTTTAGCTTGGCAAAGGATAATCTTGATCCTGATAAACATAAAGTTGAAAAATTTCTTATTGAGATAGAAAAGAAGAATTCTAAATTAAGTGAGAAGTTAAAAAACTTGGAAATAGAAAATGCAAGACTAAAAAGTCTCTCTAATTTGTATGAAGATAATATAAACAAATTGAAATATGAAAAAAATGAGATTATCAAAAAAGCTAAAGAAG